>NZ_LGDB01000247.1:0-25492 GCF_001279655.1 Streptomyces sp. WM6372
CGGGCGACCACCGCCTACGGCGACATCACCGCCCGCAGCCTCTGAACCCCGAACACCCCCGAACACCCCCGAAGGAGCACAGCCATGACCAACGCGACCAAGACGACCGACCGCCCGGAACTGCAGAAGGCCATCGAGGCGTTCGTCGACGCCGGCTTCGCCGGAATACAGATGCGCGTGCACGACGAGCACGGCGAGTGGGTCGGCAGCGCCGGAGTGCGCAAGCCGGGCGAGACCGCGAAGCCGCCGGCGGACGGGCACTTCTGGGCGGGCAGCGTCGCCAAGCCCTTCACCGCGACCGCGGTGCTCCAACTGGTGGCCGAGGAACGGATCGCGCTGGACGCCCCGGTGGCCGACCACCTGCCCGAGCTCGGACTGGACCGGCGGATCACGGTACGGATGCTGCTCCGGCACACCAGCGGGCTGTTCAACTACACCGGCGAGTACTACGAGGACGGCACGTTCGTGCCCGGGATCCCGGCCACGGGCAAGGAATGGGTCGACAACCGGCTGCGCGCCTACCGCCCGCAGGAGCTGGTGGCCCTGGCCCTGTCCAAGCCGGCCCGGTTCGAGCCGGGGACGGGCTTCGGCTACTCCAACACCAACTACACCCTGGCGGCCCTGCTGATCGAGCAGGTCGCCGGCCGCTCCTACGCCGAGGAGATGCGCCGCCGGATCCTGCAGCCGCTCGGACTGCGGAACACCGTACTGGGCGGCAACAGCCCGGAACTCCCCGAGCCGCACGCCCACGGCTACTACCGCTACCAGGACGCCGACCAGTGGAAGGTGGCCGACGTCACCCGGCAGAACCCCTCCATGCTGCTCGCCGCCGGTGACGCGATGACGACGACCCGGGACCTCCACACCTTCTTCTCCGCACTGAACGGCGGCAAGCTCCTGCCGGCCCCGCTGCTGGCCGAGATGCGCACGCCGCACGGAGAACTCGGCTACGGCCTCGGCCTGTTCGTCCAGGACCTCGGCCCGGACCACGGAGGCACCGTCTACCACCACAACGGCGGCGCCCCCGGCGGCTACGGCGCCCTGATGTACAGCACGCCCGACGGCGGCAAGACCCTGACCGCCGGCCTGACCACCGGCGACGCCGCGGTCGACCCGGCGCAGGCCTTCCCCCAGGCCTTGGACGCCCTGGTCAAGCAGGTCTTCACCGCCACCCAGCCCCCGGCCTGACCGCACCGGCACCGGCTCCGGCACCCGCACCCGCACCGGCAGCCACACCGGCGCGCACCCGCACCGGCGCGGGACGATCCGTCCGAGCCGGTCAGTGGGGCCGCAGCCCGTCGAAGACCACCTCGAAGATCCGCTCCCGGGCCGCCGGGTCCGCGCCGAGCTGCTCCAGCATCGCGCCGGTACCGACCAGCAGGGCGAGCAGCTCCGGCAGGCGCAGCTCCGGGCGGACCACCCCCGACCGTTGCGCCGCGGACAGCAGGCCGGCCAGCCGGGCCTGGATCTCCTCGGTCGGTTCCCGCAGCGACGCGTGTACGTCCACGCCGGCCGCCGCGAGCGCCTGGGCGAACTCGTTCTTTCCCGCCGACTGTTCCACCACCAGGCGGAAGCAGGAGAAGAAGGCCTCGGCCGGATCGGCCTGCGCCGCCAACTGCGCGGTCATGGCCGACATCTCCTCCAGCCGGCGCACCATCACCGCCTCCAGCAGCGCCTCTTTGGTCGGGAAGTGCCTGAAGAGCGTGCCGACGCCGACCCCGGCGGCCCGGGCGATCTCCTCGGTCGGTACGCCGATGCCGCGGCTGGTGAACACCTCCGTGGCGACATCGAGCACCCTGGCCCGGTTGCGGGCCGCGTCGGCCCGCAGTGGGCGCTCCTGACTGCCACTCATCCCTCTTCTGCCTTCCTCGTGCCGGCGGCGGCAGAACCCTCTAGACAACCGGAGTCGCCAGTCCGTATCGTTGGAAACGGAGCCGCTAGTCCGATTCTAGTGGCTGATCCCGCCGGAGGTTGATCATGCCCAGAGCGCTGTCACCGCGAGAGGTCTCCCAGGAGCTGCTGGAGCGCATCGGCGCGGGGCGGTACTCGGAACTGGCCGAGCTCTACGCGGACGACGCCGTCGTGGAGACCGTCTTCGAGCCGGTCGGGCCCCGCCGGTTCGAGGGCCGGGCCGTGATCGAGGCGCGCTTCGCCGAAGTCGCCGGGGGTTCGCCCGTGGAACTGACCCCGGCCAACGTCGTGATACGGGAGACGGACGACCCGGAGGTGGTCGTCGCCGAGTGGGACTACCGGGTTCACCACCGAGTGACGGGGCGGACCTTCACCAGCGCCAACATCCAGGTACTGCGCGTCCGCGACGGCCTGATCGCCGGCAGCCGGGACTTCCACGACCACCTGGCCCTCGCCCTGGCCGGCGGCCATTTGCCCCAACTGGTCCAGGCACTGGAGAGCAAGCAGCTCGACTAGGCCGTGTCCGGGCGATCTTGTAGGGCCTTCGCGATCAGGTCGTGGATGAGGTATTCGCCGGGGGCCCGGTTCTCCTTGAGGCGGTGCAGGCCGTCGGGGCCGAACCAGTCGTAGGCGGTGTGCTTGGACCATTCCAGGGCGGGGCGGCCCAGGTCGCCGTCGACCTCGACGAGGTAGTCGGCCTCGTGCCGCATTCCGTCGCCGTCGTCGCCGGTCCAGGTGGTGATCCCAAGGAGGCGCCGGACGCGGCGCAGGCGCCAGCCTGTCTCCTCTTCCACCTCGCGGGCGAGGGTGTCCAACAGGCATTCGCCGAGCTCGACGTGGCCGCCGACGATGTCCCAGCAGTCGGGGAAGAGCCGCCGGCGGGGGCCGCGTTTCTGGGCGAAGGCGTGGCCGTCCTGATTGAGGACGACGGCCCCGACCGCCCACACCTCGCCGTCGGCGGGCGCGGGGATCTCGACGCCGTCGTCCACGGTCACGCGGTGCTGATCGTCTGGCATGTCCTCACAGTAGGCCCGTGTCCGGCCGCCGGCCCCGGCCCCGGCCCCGACCCCGGCCCCGGCCCCGGCCGCGGCAGGGCCGTCGGCACGTCGTCGCAGTCACGCGTACGAGGGCTGCCCGGCCGTGGCCGCAGCGCGGCCGGAAACCGGTCCGGTGCCAGTCTAAACGGGTCGTGACCTGCACGAATGCGGGTGCGTCGCCTGACCGGCCCGGCGGGAGGACGACGGCCAGCGGCCTGCGACGGCTGTCGGCGGCGAGGTGGATCTTGGTGGTCGGTCCGCCGCGGGAGTGATCTAGGATCCGCACAACAGGGGGGTTGTGTTGAGACGACGGGTTCTCGCGTGCGCAGGTGTCTTGTTGGTGACGACGCTGACCGGATGTACGTCAGGGCAGGCGGCGCCGCCCAAACCAACGGTGCCCTCGGGCACGGCGGGCGCGACGGGCACGGTGGGTGCGATGGGCGCGACGCCCTCAGCCACGCAGCGGCCGTACGACACGATGCCCGCTCGGCCCACGGGCGAGGCCGCACCTACGGATGGCGACCGTGCGCTCCTGCGTGTGGCGCTGCGCCGCCCGTACGTCCCGGCCGCGTACGAAATCCCCGCGGATGACGCCGTAGCCGTGATCCACCGTGTGGACGCCGAGAACGGCGAGCTGGCCTGGATGCCCGACGGACGCACCTTCTGCTTCGTCCTCGTCCGGCGCGGCATGGCGGCGTCAACCTGTGGTCCCCTTCCCGAGGAGGCCCCCGCGCCCGGGCTGCTCCTCAAGCGCGCCGGTGAACCCGACCAAGCCCTTGATCAGGGCAAGGAAGTCCAGGCTCGCATGGTGAGCTTCGTGATGGCCGAGGGTGGCTCCCGACGCTTCGACCATGTCAAGCGCGCGTCGGACGCTGGACCCGTGAACCAGGCGGTGGCGAGGTTTCCCTCCGGCCGGATGGTGACCTTCCTGACGTTCGACCGCCCTTACGGACCCGTCGACACGGAGGCCGAGATCTGCAGCACTGACCGAACCGTCTGCTTTCCCGCCCATCCGTGAGCGGGAGTCGTCCTCGGGTCAGGCCGGTCACGACGACGGCATGGACGTGAGGATGACGTGGCGGGATGCTCGTCTCACGAAGAGTGCGCAGTGGCACCGGGCCAGAGGAGAAGAAGCAAGTGATCAATCGCTGGATCGTCCGTGCCATACCCGCAGTCGTACTGGCCGGGCTGCTGCTGAGTCCGCAAGCCGAGGCCCAGGCCGCACCGGTGACGGCTCGTCCGCTCGCGGCCGCCGCCGTGGCGGCGCAGCCCGCGCCCCAGGGCGCACCGGCCCAGGGCGCACCGGCCCAGGAGGCGTCCGCGCAGGTCCGTTACGCGGCCGTCGGCTCCGTCGGCCTTGCCGACAGCGACAAGAAGAAGGACAAGAGCAAGGGCAAGAAGTCCAAGAAGAAGGGCTTCTTCAAGAAGCTGGGCATCGCCGCTCTCATCGGCACCGTGCTCATCGTGCTGCTCGTCATCGCCATCATCGCCGCGATCGTCTTCGCCGTCCGCCGCCGTCGCCGCAGGGAGGCGTGACCGCCCCCCGCCCGGGGACTTGCCGCTTCCCTTCGGCGAGTTGGCGCGGATCGGCAGGGGCACGCTCTTTGCGGGCGGGGCGGGCGTACCAGAATCTCCATCACGCCCACCCCTCTCACCTAGCCCTCTGAGGTGCCATGCCCACGCTGACGATGCCATCCGTTCGCTTCCCGGAAGTCCTCCCGGACGGTTTCACCGCCCCCGGGACCGGGGAGACGGGCGAAGAGCTCGACCGGTTCGCCCACACCAGTACGCGGCTGCTCCTCGGTACCGACGGGCTGACCACGCCCCTGCTGGAGGCGTGGGTCGGCTCCGTGGTCTCGGTCCGCCGGATGAGCCACCGCTTCGTCCGCGCCCCCCTCGCCCTGGTGGGCCGGTCGTGACCGCGCCCCGACGCCACGTACAGGTGGCGATCGTCGGCGCCGGGCCCGCCGGACTGGTACTGGCCAACGTGCTGCACCGGGCCGGTGTCTCGGTCGAGGTCCGGGAACGCGCCGGCCGGGCCGAGGTGGAGCAGCAGGCCCGGGCGGGCCTGATCGAGCACCGGGTGGTCGAGTACCTGCGCGAGCACGGGCTCGCCGATCGGCTGCTGGCCGAGGGCGGCCGGCACGAGTGGTGCGAGTTCGTGTGCCTCGGAGAGCGGATCCGCATACCGTACGGGGACCTCTCCGGCGGAGCCGGGCACTGGGTGTATCCCCAGCAGTTCCTGGTGCGCGACCTGATCGCCTCGTTCGAACAGAGCGGCGGCGTCGTGCGGTTCGACTGCCCCGTCCTCGACGTGGACACCTCGGGCCCCCGCCCGCTCGTCCGCTGCCCTGACGACGTCCTGGAGGCCGAGCACGTCGTGGGCTGCGACGGTCCGCGCAGTACGGTCGCGCAGGCGTTCCCCGCCGAAGCGGACGGAGCCGTCGAGCGCCGGTACCCGTACGACTGGCTGACGGTGCTCGCCGAGGTGGACCGTCCCGTGGACGGCATCCGGTACGCCCTCCACGAGGCGGGTTTCGCCGGGATGATGCCCCGCACGCCCCGGCTGGCGCGCTTCTACCTCCAGGTCCCGCCGGAGGCGGACCTCACGGACTGGACCGAGCCGCGCATCCGCGAGCAGTTGTCGCTGCGCCTCCGACTGGAGGCGGGGGACCCCGTGCTGGGCGCGGTGACCGAGGTCGGCATGCTGCGGCTGCGGGGCCGGGTCCGGGAGCACGTACGGGCCGGGCGGCTGCTGCTGGCCGGGGACGCGGCGCACGTGCTGACGCCCTCCGGTGCCAAGGGGCTCAACCTGGCGGTGGCCGATGTCGCCGACCTCGCGGACACCCTGCTGCGCTGCCACCGCGACGGCGGCGAGGGCGGCGAGGGCGGCCGCGACGGCGGCGACGGCGGCGAGGGCGGCCGCGACGGCGGCGAGGAAGCCCTGGAGGAGTACGACCGGCGTCGCCACCAGGCCGCCTGGACGACGCAGGAGTTCTCCGACCGGCTGCTGGACCTGCTGCACCTGCCGTCGGGAGACGCGGCGGAGTCCGCCTTCGGTCTGCGGCTGCGCCGGGAACGGATCGCCCACCTGGCCGCCCCGGGGCCGGAGGGTGAGGTGTTCGCCCGTTCCTACGGCGGCGCCGGCCGACTCCACCCCGCGCCGCTTCCCGTCGCATAGCCCCCGTTTCGGCGCGGGGGCGTCGGGCAGCACCCTGCTGCGCCCATCGGACGGTCGTTCCGCCCGTTCCCGCGCGAGGCCCACGTCCGCCGGGTTTCACAGCACGGGAGGCGTCGGGTGAACGGCTTACGATGCCGTCATGTCCGGTCCGGTCGCCGTCGCGTACGCCGCCTTGCCCGGTGCGCGGCTGAGGTCCGCGGCGCGACTGGCCCTGTGCGCCTCGGTGTCCTGGTACCTGTGCCTGTGGTGGGGCACCAGCACGGCGCCGGTGCCCGCCGTGCTCCCGGCGGTGCTGATCCTGCGCGAGGATGTGTACGCCTGGCCGCGCCTGGGGTGGGAACGCCTGGCCGGGGTGCTCGTGGGCGTGGTGCTGAGCTCGGTCGTGCTGCACTGGCTGCCGGACCCGGCGTGGTCGTTCCCCGCCGTGCTGATCAGCGGCTGCGCGGGCATGTACCTGCTGGGACGGCCCGGCGCGCCCAACCAGCAGGTCCTCATCACGGCCCTCATGGTCTACGCGACCGCCGTTCCCGGATACCCGCTGGCGCGCGTGGAGGAGACCCTGGTCGGCATCGCCGTGGTCGTGCTGCTCGGGCCGCTGCTGTGGCCGCCGGACCCGTACCGGTCGGCCGCGGCGGGGCTGGACGGCTACCGGACCGACGTACGGGAGCTGCTCGGCGCGATCGCCGGCCGGCTGGAGCGGGGCCTGGCGGTGCCGGGGCCGGCGGCGCTGCCCGAGCGGGCGCGGATGTGGCTGCAGCCACAGGCCGCGCAGGACGCGTTCCAGCGGGCGGCGGCCGGCCGGGTGGTGCCGGGCCGTCGGGCGGGCCGGCTGCCGCCGGCCGGGCTCGACGGGCGGCTGGCCCTCGCGGTCCGGACCGCCCTGACGCTTCAGTACTTCGGCCAGGAGCTGCGCGAACGGTCCCGGACCGACGGCCCGGGCCGGCCCGCTTCCGGCGCGCCAGATGCGCCCGGCGCGTCCGGTGCACCCGACGCGTCCGGTGCACCCAGTGCGTCCGGTGCGCCCGATGCCCGCGACGCACCCGACCCCGCCCTGCTCGCCCTCGCGCCGCTCGTCAGGGCCACCGCCGCCGCCGTGGACGCGGCCCTGCTCGGCGAGGACTTCACGGCGGACCTCGACCGGGCCCGTGCGCTCGACACGGCCCACCGCGAAGCCCACCCCGGCCGGCACGACGCCGTACTACGGTCCGGCCTCCACCTCACCCACGAGGCCCTCGCCGAGCACCTTCCGGACGACACCGCCTAGTGCTGTGACCGCGAACCTTTGCCGGGTTGCCAGCTCGGTGCGGTTTCGGCGGGCGATGATGCTGCTGGCCTCGGCCGGCGGCAGCACGGTCCCCGTCATCGCGCGTCTGTCCAGGCGGACGAGGACACAGTCCGCGACGTGATCCACCGCTTCAACGAGATCGGACTCGCATGCCTGAACCCTCGGTGGGCGGGGGGCCGCCCCCGCCTGCTCAGTGGTGACGATGAGGACGTCGTCGTCCAGACGGCCACCACCCGGCCGACCCAGGTCGGCAAGCCTTTCACGCGCTGGTCGATCCGCACGCTCGCCGATCACCTACGGCGCCACATCGCCCGCCCGATCCGGATGGGCCGCGAGGCCCTGCGCTGCTCACTGGCCCGCCGGGCATCTCCTTCCAGCGCACGAAAACCTGGAAAGAGTCTCCGGATGCAGACTTCGATGCCAACTGGAGCGGATCGAGAACGCGATCAACGAGCGGCCCGACCGAACGTTTGCCTTCGACGAATTCGGCCCGCCGGGCATCCGCTCGACAGCCGGTTCCTGCTGGGCCGAGGAAACCCGTCCCGACCGACTGCCGGCCACGTATCGCCGCACCCACGGAATCGCCTGCTTCCACGGCTGCTCCCGGGTCGGCGACGACCAGATGTGGGGCGTCAACCGCCGCCGCAAGGGCATCGACCACACCTGGGCGGCTTTGAGAACGATCCGGGCCGCCCGCCCGCCCGGACGGCGCCCCCATCTACGGGAACCTTGACGACCTCTCCGCCCACACGAACCGGCGGATGAAACGGTGGGCGGTGAAGAACAAGGTCGAGCTGTGCTTCACCCCGGCCTACGCCTCCTGGGCCAATCCCGTCGAAGCCCACTTCGGACCGCCACGGCAGTGCACCCTCGCCAACTCCCACCACCCCGACGTCCTCACAGCAGAACGACGCGAACGCGCACGCATCCGCAGCGAGAAAGGCATCCGCTGAGGAGGACGACCCCTCAGCGTATCCGCATGAAGGACTACCTCGGTTGAAGCATCAGGCCGAATGCAGGGGTGGGATGTTCCTCGCGAGGGCGGCGGCTTGCAGCAGGATGCTCGGCTCGGCGCCGGGGTCCTCGACCATGACGACGCCCGCCGCCTGGATGTCGAAGCCTGCCGGCCAGATGGTGACGTCGCTTGCCAGCGAACCCTCCAGCTTCGCCTGTGTCAGGTCGGCACTGGTGAGGTCGGTTCCTCGGAGGTCAGCCAGTCTCAGATCCGCGCCGGTGAACTTGGCGCCGTGGCCCCGCGCCTTGCGCAGATTCGCCTCCCGCAGGTCGGCCCCCGAGAAGTCAGCCTCGTGGAGGTCGGCCCTGACCATGCGAGCACCGCGCAGGTCGGCTTCGATGCAGCGGCTCTGGTGGAGAATCGACGTCCCGAGCTCCACGTGTCGCATGTTGGCCGCGATCAGCGATGCCTTGGTCAGGTTGACCTGGTAGATGCTCGCCGCTTCCAGGCAGGCACCGTCGAAGTTGATGTGGTGCAGCCACAGTCCGTCGCAGTCGGCCCGACGCAGGTCGGTATAGCTGACGTTGAGCCAGTCGGGCTGGCGTTCCTGGCACAGGACTCCCAGGCCGGTGAGCGCCACCTGGGCATCCGGGGCACGTGTCTCCAGCGGAGGCACGGAGTTGATCGAGGTTTCCGCCGCCGGAGAGTCTTGCGCTTGCGGGGGCCATGGCAGGTGAGTCCGGAGGAACGCGGCCTTGATCGAGATGACCGCCTCCCGGTCGTGAGCCGAATGGTCCGCGATCCGCCACAGTGCGTAGAGGCCGCCGATCCGCACGTCCGTCTTCTCGCTGCCGAGCTGGTCGACCGCCCGGCTGAAGCGGTCGGTGATGTGTCCCTCCCGGGTGGCGTTCAGCCCCTCCTGGTTGACCCTCAACTGCCGCCAGGTGGCGTACACGCCGAAGAGGACGACAGCGCCACCGACCGCCTGCACGAGCGTCGTGCGTACGTCGTTCACAGCCGCGAGCCGTTCAGCGGCCGAGATCCTGGCCCCGCCGAGATCGCGCTCGACCACCAGCCCTGGCAGCACCACGACCACTACGGCCAGCGCGGCGAGCACGGCGAGCAACGCCGCCACCGCGAAAAGAGCGGCACTGACACGAGGCCGCCGAGAGGTGCCCGGTATGCGCCGCCTATGAGTAGATCCCCCCGCATCCATGCGCACATGATCGCAGGGTGACCCGGAAGCCGGAGTACCTATCCGGTCAGAGCACTAGTTCTTCCGGTGGATCAAGCGGGCGTGGCGGCGGCGCCCCGCGCACGCGGCAGCGGTGCACCGCCCTGCGGATCCGAAGGACCGGAAAGGGCGGCCCTCTTGAGGGTGAAGTGCACCTGAAGCACTCCGGTCCACACGAGGGCCGAGCCCAGGAGGTGGAGCATCACGACGAGCGACGGCAGGGCCGTCAGCGACTGCACCAGCCCCACGACGCCCTGCCCCAGGAGCACCGCGAGGAAGGCGGCGGCCTTGCGGCGCGCGGCGCCGAAGCCGTCCCTGGGCAGCGCGGACAGCAGCACTCCGGCCAGTACCAGGACCGCCCCGGCCAGCACGCCGTGGACGACGGTCACCGCCGTCCAGTTGAAGGGCATGCGCGCCACGTCGGAGGAGTCACCCGCATGCGGTCCGGAACCGGTGGCGAGCGTGCCCACGAAGACCAGCAGTGCCGTCACCGCGACCAGGGCCGCCGACAGCGACCGGAGCCGAGCGGCCGACCACGGCGCGAGCGGACCCGGCGCGCCGGGCCGGTCGCCCTCATCGCCCACGCCACCTGCGGTGCCGTCGGCATCGGCATCGGCATCGGCGTACGCCGCGTGCCAGGTGTACACCGCGGCGGTGAGCAGCAGCGTCGCGGCGAGGAAGTGCGCGGCGACGATGTAGGGGCTCAGCCGCATCCACACGGTCACCCCGCCGACGACCGCGTTCAGCACGACGATCCAGAACTGCGCCCAGCCTCCGCGCAGTACCGCGGGCATCGGCCTTTCCTGGAGGCGTGCGGTGATGATGACCCAGCCCACCACCGCACACAGCGCCCCGGTCAGGAGCCGGTTCCCGAATTCGATGGCACCGTGCACCCCCATTTCCGCGGTGGGGGCCAGCGTCTCGCCCGTACACATGGGCCAGTCGGTGCAGCCGAGACCGGAGCCGGTGACACGGACGATTCCCCCGGTCACGATGATCGCGATACTCGCCACGACCGAACCCAGTGCGGCCAGCCTGACGCTCCTCGCGCCGAGCGAGTACCTGCCGGCGAGCCATGAGAGGGGAGTTCGCACGATCGGCCTTCCTTTGTTTTGTTTTGCTTCGCGCGCCGCGGCATGGAACCTCAGCGTACGCCGCACGTTTTCCCCGACCTGACGGGGCGCCGCACCTGGAGCCGACCCCGGCGCACGCTGTCCGGAGACCGAGGTCCGGCTGTTGTCCGGGGCCGGAGTATGACCGGACGGTCACAGGATCGGGTTCCGGGAACGGACGGGGCGCGGCGTACATCTAGCCGGTCAGCGAGGCTCCTGCGGGAGCCCGCTCGACGGTATCGGCAAGATCCGGCCGGCGGCCGACCCACCGCGTGAGCGCGTGGCGGCTGCCTGGCCGGGGGTGAGCGGCAAGGCGGGGCAGGAATGAAGGCGGTAGCGGTGGCGGGCGGTTCCCCGGACACCCCGGACATCCCGGAGACTTCGGAGACTCCGGAGACGGCAGGGACCGAGGTCCCGGGAACGGAGCCCGGTACGCAGGACACGGCCCCCGAGCAGGCAGACGCCGAGGCACCGCAGACGCCCGAGCCCGAGGCCGAGCCCGAGGCCGAGGCCGTGGCCGACGGCGCCACGGGGACCGGATCCGACGAGGACGCACCGGGCGAACCCGAGGCAGAGGCGGAAACCGAGCTGGAGCCGGAGCCGGAAGCCGATTCCGAGGCCGACCACGCATCTGAGCCGGCGGCCGAAGCCGATGCCGAGCCGGCGGCCGCCGAGACCACTCCCGAGCCCGAAGCACAGCCCGACTCGGAAGCGGAGGCCGACGGCGGGGACGTAGCCGAGCCTGAGGGGGAGGCCGACGGCGGGGACGTACCCGGGACCGAGGCGGAGCCTGACGGCGGGGACGTAGCCGAGCCCGACGCGGAGGCCGACGGCCGGGGCGTGCCCGAGCCCGACGCGGAGGACACCGGCGCTGCCGTGCCTGTGCCCGAGGCCGAGCCGGACGCCGGCGAGGCCGCTCCTGAGGCCGAAGCACAGCCCGACGCGGAGGCGGAGCCCGAAGCGGAGGGCGACGGCGCGGACGTACCCGGGACCGAGGCGGAAGCCGACGACGCGGGGCGGGACGAGGGCACGCCTGACAACGAGGCTGAGGCGGTCGAGGCGGTCGAGGCGGTCGACGCGGCCGAGGAGTCCGCAGATGCCGCTCCGGACGACGGCGCGGGCCAGGAGCCCCGGCCGGTGCCGTCCTGGGCTCGGGACGGCGAGGCCGACGCGGAGCGGACCAGCCAGTTCGTGGCCCTGAAGGAGCTGGACGCCCCGGCGGAGAAGGCCCCTTGGCCGGCAGCCGTACCGCAGAACCGGCCCCCGGCCGCGACCCCGGCCGCGACCCCCGCACCCGCCCCGGTCAGGGCCCCGGCCAGGGCCGCGGCGCTGCCGGAGCTCGTCGAGCCCACCCGCGAGGTCCCGCTGCCCCCGCAGCCCCCGCTGGACCTGCTGGCCGAGCTCACCAACACGGCTCCCCAGCCGGAGACCCCGCGCCGCACCGCCCTCCGGCGCGTGAAGATCTGGACCCCCATCCTGCTGCTCCTGGCCGGCGCGGTCACCGGCGCGCAGCTGCTGCGCCCGCTGCCCGCCCCGCAGCTCGTCGCGGCCGAGCAGGCGCACACCCTCGACGGGCAGTTCTCCGTACCGTGGCCCGCCAAGGGCCAGGGCGCCGTACGCGTATCCGGCTCTGGCGACATCGGCACCTTCGGCGAGGAGAAGCCCGTCCCCACCGCCAGCGTCGCCAAGGTCATGACGGCCTACGTCATCCTCAAGAACCACCCGCTCCGCAAGGCCGAGGCCGGCCCCCAGATCGAGGTCGACGCGAAGGCCGTCGCGGACGGCACCTCGGACCACGAGTCCCGGGTCGAGGGCCTCGTCGCCGGTACGAAGTTCAGCCAGCAGGACATGCTGAAGATGCTCATGATCCCGTCGGGCAACAACGTGGCCCGGCTGCTGGCGCGCTGGGACACCGGCACCGACTCCGAGGCGGCGTTCGTCGAGAAGATGAACGCCGCCGCCCGGGAACTCGGCATGCGCAACACCACGTACACCGACCCCAGCGGCCTTGACGCCGGAACCGTCAGCACCGCCGCCGACCAGCTGAAGCTGGCCGAGGCCGTGATGAAGGACGAGGCCTTCCGCACCGTGGTCGCGCTGCCGAGCGCCGAGATCAAGGGGCTGTCCACGACGCTCATCAACAACAACACCCTGCTCTCGGTCAACGGCCTCAGCGTGCGCGGCATCAAGACCGGTTCCAGCACCCCGGCGGGAGGCACCCTGATGTGGGCGGCGTACAAGTCGGTCGGCGACGAGACCCCGCTGATCCTGGGCACGCTCATGGACCAGCACGTGGACGGCCCGGACCTCGACGGGGCGAACAGCCTGAAGCTGGTCCTGGCCAACAGCAAGAAGATCATCGAGTCGGTACGGCAGGCGCTCGACTCGGCGCCGGTCGTCCGCAAGGGCCAGACCGTCGGCCACGTGGACGACGGCCTCGGCGGCCGGACCCCGCTGGTGGCCACGAAGGACCTGAACGTGATCGGCGTACCGGGCCAGCAGCTGAAGCTGACCCTGCAGCCGGGTGCCTCGGGGACCCCGCACACCGCGAAGGCGGGAGCCGAGGTCGGCGTGCTCACGGTCGGCGCCGGGGAGGGCGCGAAGAGCGTCCCCGTGGCGGTCGGGACCGAACTGGCCGAACCGTCCTTCACCACCCGCGTCACCCGCCTGCGCTGACCGGCGTCCGGCGGATCGGGCAAGGCCGATGCCCGGTACGGACACGCCGTACCGGGCATCCGCCCTCGGTGTGCCCGTCCACGCGGACAGGGGGCCCGAGCCACAGCCGGCATCGAAGCCTGGTTCCGTCGGCCTGCGTCGGGCGGCGCCGGGCGGCGTCGGCCGGTGTCCGCCGGGGTGCCCGCGGTGGCCGCTTTCCGTGGACACGAGCGGGCAGTGCTGGACAGCCGCCGGACCCCGCGGGGCCTGGAGAGTGGACACCGGCCGGGGCGAGCCTGGGGCCGTGAACGCCGCCGACCAGGCCGCGCCCGTACCCGGAGGAACATCCGCCATGACGTCCCGCGCGCTCCGCACCCTGTCCGTCCTGACCGCCACCGCAGCCCTCTGCGCCACCGCCTCCACCGCCCACGCGGCGCAGGACACCGGGCGGTACCCGTCGCCGAGGGTCGTCGCCGACTGGGCACGTGCCTGGAACGGCGCCGAACCCCAGGCGCTCGGCGCCCTGTTCACCGCCGACGGCACCTACACCGACGAAGCCGTGGGCGTCACCTTCCGCGGCCGGGCGGAGATCGCGGGGTGGAAGGCCCGCGCCGACGCCCTGATCGACAACGTCCGCGTCACCGTCCGCGCCACCCGCCTCGACGGCGACCGGATCACCGTCCGTTCCGTCTACTCCGGCCACCTCAAGGGCGCGCCCAAGCCCTTCGCCGTGCCGATGACCACCCTCCTCGACCTCGACGAGAACCACTGCCGCATCGCCTCCGACCAGGACCACTACAGCCTGGCCACCGTCCTCACCCAGTCCGGCCTGCCCGCCGACTGGACCCCGCCCACCAACTGACGCCAGCGCGAGGCGCCCCAGGGGGTGTCCGGCGGATCACGGCCGGGCCGGGCCGGGCCAGGCCCGCCGGACACCCCCCCGGGCTGCGAAAGTGGCTGCCATGGACCGTCTTCCCGCAGACCCGACCGTTGTCCACCCGTTCCCGGACCAGCCGCGCGTGGTACTGCTGAAGCCGCTGGTGACCTCGCCGCTGATCGAGGTCGGGGAGTACTCGTACTACGACGACCCGGACGACCCGACCGCGTTCGAGACCCGCAACGTCCTCTACCACTACGGGCCGGAGAGGCTGGTCATCGGGAAGTTCTGCGCGCTGGGCACCGGGGTGCGGTTCATCATGAACGGCGCCAACCACCGCATGGACGGCCCCTCCACGTTCCCCTTCCCCATCATGGGCGGCTCCTGGGCCGAGCACTTCGACCTGCTCGCCGACCTGCCGGGCAGGGGCGACACCGTCGTCGGCAACGACGTCTGGTTCGGCTACGACACCATGGTCATGCCCGGAGTACGCATCGGACACGGCGCGATCATCGCCTCCGGTGCCGTGGTCGTCGACGACGTACCGGACTACGGCATCGTCGGCGGCAACCCGGCCCGGCTCGTCCGCACCCGCCACAACGACGACGACATCGCCCGCCTGCTCTCCATCGCCTGGTGGGACTGGCCCGCGGAACACCTCACCGCACACATCCGGACCGTCATGTCCGGCACCATCGACCAACTCCAAGAAGCCGCACCCCGAGCCTGAGCCACGCCTACGCCCGCGGGCCCGTGCGCCCGAGCGGCAGCAGGTACTGGATCGGCTCGTCGAGGTCGTCCAGGCCCAGCAGCTCGTGCGCCAGGTCGTCCTGCACGCCGCCGAGCGGGATCGTGGCCAGCCCGAACGCCCCGGCCGTGAGCTGGAGGGTCTGGGCCAGGTGCCCGGCCTCCAGCAGGCCCAGCCGCAGCGCCCGCAGCCCGTAGCGCCGCCGGAGCAGCCCGAGGTCCAGGTGGACCGCCAGTACGGCCGGCGCCTCGTCGATCCCCACGGAGTCCGGGTCCTGCGCCGGGCGCGAGAGGTACGAGGACAGAGCCTTGAGCCCGTCCAGGTCCGGCGCGGGTCCGAGGGCGATCAGCGACCGCCGCTCCGGCACGCAGTGGTAGGTACCGGGGGCCAGCCCCGCCACGGAGAGCGCCAGGAGCCGTACCCGGACGCTGTAGAGGGCGCCCGCGCTCGGGTACGGGCGGTGGTGCAGGGTGCGCTCCGTGCCGTCGGCCAGCGGCCGCCGGGACACGTGGCTCGGCGCGTGGGCGTGCCACAGCACCCCGCCCAGCTCCTCCGCGGTGAGCGGCCCGCGCAGCGCTCCGCGCGCCGAGCTGCGGCGGCGCAGCGCCTCCGCGAGGGAAAGCTCCGGCAACGGGGCCGCGGTCAGGGCCCGTTCCGCCTCCGGCCGGTAACCGGACGGCGGGCCGGGCCGCGCGATGCTCCGTACGGCGGTGTCCTCCGGCCGACCGATCTGGAACTTGCTCTGCTCCAGGTACTGGTAGTCGGCCGCGCGCGGCCCGGCCCCGAAGAAGCCGCCCGCGTCGCCCGTCTCCAGCAGGGCGCGCCCCGCGAGCCGGCACACGGCCCGCTCCTCGTCGGGGGCGACCCCCAACCGGTTGAACAGCATGTGGAGCTGTGAGGCCCACACCCACAGCCGGCGGTCCGTCCGTACCGGCGCGTCCGGCCGGTCCGCGGCGGATTCGGCGGGCACGGCGGGTACGGCGGTACGCAGCCGCGCGTCGGCCGCCCGCACCCGCCGGGACCACTGCGCGAGCCAGGGATCGGCGGAGCCGTCCTCCAGCCCGGCGCAGACGGCCCGGGCGCGCCGCGCCAGGTTCGTACGCTGGGCCGCGAACACCGTGTTGACCCGGGTGTGGACGGCGGCTCCGGGCAGCGTCCGCACCTCGCCGGCCCAGCGCCAGGAGGCGGCGTGCCGGCGCAGCCAGCCCGCCGAGTCCAGTTCGTCCAGGCCCAGGGCGTGGGCCGTGGCGTGGGCGAGGTCCAGGGCGAGCCGCAGCCGGTCGGCCCGCCCGGGCACGGCGCGCAGCGCGGCGACGGCGGCGCGCGTCGAGTGTACGAACACCTCCTCGGCCACCGGGAGCGCGGCGGGCCCGCCGTAGCGCTCGGTCTCCGGCTCGTACCGTGCCGCGCTCACCTCCCCGTGCCGGCCGGGGAGGGGACCGGTGACGGGGATCGTCTCTGCGGCCAACAGGGCTATTTCCGCAGCGAGTTCGTCCACATCGGCCGCCGCGCCGCGGAACCTGATCCGCAGGTGGGGGCCGCCCTCGTGGTAGCGGATGAAGAACCAGGAGCCGCCGTCCGGCCCGTACCGGCCGTCCATCAAGGGGGCGAGCGCCTCCGTGACGAAGGCATCGGTGTCCGCGCCGTCGGTGTGCAGGGTCAGGTGCAGGCTCCGCCAGCCTCCCGCCGCCACGGGAGACGCGGGCGCGGGCGCGGTGGTGGGCGTGGACGCGGGCGCGGGCGCGTACAGGTCTTCGGTCATCGGATGGTCCTCACGGGAACGGGTGCGGGTACAGGGGGAGTTCGTCGTGGCGCAGCGGACGGGCGGTGCGCCCCATCCGGTGGGGGACCTCCAGCAGCCGGGGCAGCCCGAGCGTGCGGCGGTTGACGTGGCCGAACGTCATCGGGAGGGTGCCGGGCACGATCACCTTGGCGCAGTGCAGCCCCAGCCGGTCCCGGATCCCGGGCTCGTCCTGCGCGACGACGACCACCTCCAGTCCCTCCGCGGCCAGTCGCGCGACCGTCTCCGTCAGCAGCCGGGTGAGGTCGGCCGCCGGCGCGGGAGCGCCCGGCCACCGTTCCTGCCACGGGACCTCCCGTACGCCGTCGAACAGGAACTCCAGCCGGTGCTGTGCCTCCGGCAGGGTGTTCAGGCCGACGTGGTCGTCGAGGCCGACCACCAGCTCGGGCCGCCACAGCATGGGGCGGAGCCGCTCCGGGTCGCGCGCCCCGCCCGGACCGGCCGGCCGGTGCACGGCGTCCTGGACGTTGGTGACGACCTCCGCCACCGCCGAGCGGATCGCGGCGAGCGGATCGTGGTGGGCTCCGGCGGCGAGGAAGGCGCGGGGAGCGTCGGGGTGACTCCCCTCGTAGCGGCCGAGCGAGACCACCGCCGGGATGCCGAGGTCGTTGGTGGCGTCCAGCAGGCTCAGCCGGTAGCCCATCAGCGCGGCCCGCGAGGCCAGGGCGGTCACCAGCGGGTCGCCGGAGGGCAGGGCGATGCCGGGCAGCGGCGTGCGCGCGTACCACGCCATCAGGAAGGCGTCGCGTTCCGCCACCTCGAACAGCCCGTAGAGCGCGGCCTCCTGGGGGCTGTTGCCGAGCCCGCAGCCGTTCGAGGACTCGTAGAGCACCCGTGCCCGGCCGGGGCCCTGCGCGAGGTCCCAGTAGGCCACGTGCTCGGGGACCGCCCGGGCCCGCCCTTCGGTGAGCGACCAGCCGTACACCCAGTCCAGCTCCAGGTCCGCGTGGTACGGGACGGTGCGGGTGGCGGGGTGCCCCCGGTGGGCCGGATCGGGCAGACCGAGCCGGGCGGGGTCCACGGCGGCCTCCGGGCCGAGCTCGGCGAAGGACGCGCGCAGGACGGTACGGCGCCCCAGCGGGCGCATACCGGACAGCCGCTCCACGCCCTCGAACAGCGCCACCCGCTCGCTGGAGCGGAAATCGGCCGAGCGCCCGTAGCCCCCGTCGTCGACCAGACGGCCGTCCGTCACCCAGGCGGTGGTGAGGGCGAAGGCGGAGTCCTCGGTGCGGAACAGGCGGCGCACCGGGCCGAACCGTTCGTCGTACAGCTCGGCCCGCAACCGCCCCGCTCCCGTACGGTCGTTGGGGCCGCGCAGCACCGAGGGGTCGGGCAGCGGCCGCGGCGCTTCCGCGAAGCGGCCCGCCTCGGGTGAGTCGGCCGGCAGCGGACGGCACACCGGGCAGCCGCCGACCGGGCGGACGTGATGGGTGGACCAGGTGGCCCGGTCGCCCCGCACGATGTGGACGGTGGGCGGCGACGCCCCTGCTTCCGCCCCCGACCCCACCTCCGCGTCCGCGGCGGGCCCGGGCTCCAGAAGAGCGGCGGCGAGCAGCAGGGCCGCCTCCGCCATGGCCGGCGTACCGGTGCCGCCGAGCGCCAGCCGGGGGCTCTGCCAGGGCACCCGGCCACCCGCGGTGGCCAGTCGCCGGTACTCGACGCACGCCAGGCAGGCCCGCGCCGCCGGCTCCAGCACGGGGCCGATCACGGTCAGCGCACCGTCCTCCCGCACCGGCACCAGGCGTACGGGACGGGCCAGCGCGTGGCGGCTGAGCCGCTCCGCCAGCTCCAGGGTCCAGGAGGTGAGGTGGACGACGGCCTCCCCGCCGGTGGTCTCCAGCGCCGCCTCCGGATCCAGGACGGGTACGGAGCCGGCGAGCCTGGTCACCGCCACCACCGCAGCGTCGGCGGCCGGCGCCGCTACGTCCGCCTCGGCTACCCCGTCCGCCTCATCCGTCGTGATCGCGTTCATCGCATTCGTCGTATCCGTCGCGCTCATTGCGCTCATTGCGCTCATCGCGTTCCTCCCCACCCGGCCAGAACGGTGAATCCGCATGCCCGCAGGGCAGCCAGGACCGGCCCGGCGGATCCGGCCGCTCCGCCGCCGGCCGGGTCCGCCGCACCCGGCTGCCAGGGCTCGGGGCACACTCCGGTCAGCCGGGCCAGCGCCGCGCACAGCTCCGGCTCCCGCCGGGTGATCGAGGCCAGCCAGCGGTCGGTCCATCCCTCGTCCGTCCAGGCCACCGGCTCGACTTCGGCAACGGCGAGCGGCGCCTCGGCCCCGCTGAACGCGGCGTGCACGGCCCCGGCCGGGCCGTGCTCGGCGGCCATGGCCCGGGTCACCGCGCCGAGGGCGGCCAGCGCTGCGGCGTCGGCGGCCGTCGCCTCGACCGCACGGGCGGCCACTCCCGCGGTCCCGGCCCGGCCCGCGGGTTCCCGTACCACCGCCAGGTAGGCCTGCTCCGCGGGGAACCGGCGCACCGTCATCTCCATCGGCAGTTCCAGATGCCGGGTCAGCACGGTCCACCAGTGGCGGGCTTGCGGATGTTCGCGCCATTCCTCCTCGCTCAGGGCGCGGCCGGGGCGCGGACCGGGGCCGGAGGCGCCCGCGGCGGCGAGGGCGGCCCGGCGCAGGGCCCGCCCCAGGGCGTGTCCGGGTCCGGCGCCGACCGCCACCGCACCCGGCAGCCGTTCGCCCAGGTGCAGTTCCGCCACACGGCACGCCGCGGAGAGCCGGGCCAGATCCGTCCGCGGAGCCCCGGCCACCAGGGGCCCGGCCACCGAGCCGCAGACCGCGAGCGCGGCGGGCAACTGGGGCAGGTCCCCCGGCCGCGGTGCGTCGAGCACGCCCAGGTACGGGTCGCCCAGCGCCCCGATGCGGCGCAGTGCCTCGGCCAGGTTGCCGGCCGGGGCGGGGGAGGGGGACGCGGGGTCGGCCGGCCCGGTGACCCAAGGACGGTAGGACGCGTGTGGCGGCCGGGCCTCGGCGACCAGTACGGCGGGGAGGTCCGGGAGCAGCCGCGGGTCCTCGTCCCGCCCGGCCGGATCGGGCAGACCGGCCGCGGAACACAGCAGCCGCTGCGCCGCGGCGCCGGCCAGCAGCGCCGTCAGCGCCGCCGGGGCCGCCGGATCCGTGAGCGCCGCCGGTGCCCCGGCCGCCGCCGCGCCGGGTACGGATCCGCTGTCCGCGGAGCCGGAGCCGGAACCGGAACCGGAACCGGTGGCCGTGCCGGATACGGTGCCGGCGCCGGCACCGGACCACAGGCGTACGGCGATCGACTCGGCGTCCGTACGCGCCCGTTCCGGCTCGGCCGGGGCCGTGACGAAGCCGCCGTCGGCGGTACGGGCCACGGCCACGGCCACCGGCGGGGTGCCCGCGACCGCCACCACGCGCTCGGACGGCAGGCCCGTGTCGCGGTACACCCGCGGCGGGGTCCCCGCGCGCTCCAGGGCGCCGATCAGCGCCGTGGCGAGCGGCCCGCCGGGATCGGCCGCCGCGACCACGGGCCGTGCGGCGGCCAGGGCCGCGGCCGCGCGTGCGGGCCGGTGTGCGGAGGCCCCCAGCCAGGCGGCGGGTTCGGCCGCTCCGGTCGGATGGTCGGCGAGCAGCAGATCGTGCGCGTGCAGTTGCGCGGTCAGCGCGGCCAGCGCGGTCTCGACGCGCGGATCGGCCGGGTCGAGGCGGGGCCGCCGGCCGCTCCCGGCGTCGACGTGCCCCTCCACCCGCTCCGCGTCCGGGGCGTCCCCGGGCCCCTGGCCGAACCGCTCGGACAGCAGTTCCCACAGGGCGGGCAGCGCCCTGCTCCCTTCGAGGGTCACGCTCCCGTCCCGGCCGCGCAGGTGCAGACCCTCCCGCAGCGGGGTGACCGCCACCCCGGGCCGCAGCCGCAGGCGCGGCCGTCCGGCGGCGCTCACGGCGTCCCCTCGACGGCGGCGATGACCTCGTCGACGCGCGCCTGCCACCGGTGCCCGGTGAGTTCCGGAACGCTGCGCACCACGAGGTGGGCGGCGAGGTAGCGCTCCACGGGCCGCACGTCGCAGATGGTCAGGAGCCGGTAGAGCCCGTTCGTACACGCCCGGTAGACCACGTAGTCCGGGCGGCTCCACATCGCGCCCTGCGGGTCCGAGCGGTGCAGCCGCCGGTGGAAGTCGCTGTACCGGGTCCGCACCTGCCGGTCCCAGCGCTCGACGGTGGCCCGGTCGCCCAGCGCCGCGGCCCGGTCCAGGTACTCCGCACGCACCCCGGTGAAGTCCGCGCCCGCGCGCAGCCGTTCCTCCGTGATCCGCCAGGCCCCCGCGGACCAGTCGGCCCAGGCCCGCTCCCAGCCGGCCGCGCCCCCGCCCGCGATCCGGCCCACCAGTGCGGAGATCCGCTCGCCCGCCGCGTCCCAGCGGCGGTCGAAGGCCGCCCGCATCCGCCCTTCACGATCCTCCTGGACGAGGAAGTCCTCCAGGTGGGAGACGTACGAGTAGTGGCCGCCGACCAGCCCTTCGGGGTGCGCGGCCGCATGGGCCGCGAGGGCCGCCACCACGAGTTCGATCCGGGCGGCGGACGTGTCCGCCCGTTCACCGAGGAACGCGGTGCCCGCCTGGAGGGCGGGCAGTCCCAGGGCCAGCAGCTCCTCGCGCAGCCGCACCCCGTCCGGGCCGATCAGCGCGTTCAGGGAGGAGAGGTCCACCGGCTCCACCCGCACGGTGTTGTCGGGTACGAGCGGACCGTACGGCGGCGGGATCAGCTCCGCCCGCCCCGCCGCCGCGGCCTGCGCCAGCAGGCGCTCCCCGTCGGCGGTGGCCCGCGACGGGTGCGAGGCCGCGCGGGCACGCAGCTCGGCGGCGGTGCGCTCGGCCGCGGCCGCCACCGCTTCCGGTCGGCCGCGCAGGCGCAGCCGCAGGTGCGGGCCGTGCAGCCAGTGGCGTTCCACGTGGGCGGTGAGCCCTTCCGCTGCGGCCCGTCGGGCGAGGGGCAGCACGGCTTCGCGCAACAGGGGCGCCTTGACCGGCTCGTAGTGGTGGACGACCACGTCGAGGGCGGTGGCGGCACCCGAGGCGGGCCGGGCGGTGTCGGGGCCGGTGTCCGGGCCGGTGGCCGGGGCGTTCATGGGTTCTCCTCGGCGGATGACGGGCGGAGTGGTCGTGGCGGCGGGGCCCGTCGGGACGGGCGGCCGGATCGGCACGGGGGACAGGGAGGACAGGGAGGACATGGGGGAGACGGGCGGTACGGGGGACAGCGGGGAGACGGGCGGCACGGGCGGCACGGGGCGCACCGGAACTCAGTCCGACCGGGCGGTGCGTGCGGGCCGGTAGGTCTCGGCGATGAGCTCCACGGCACGCGCCGGGCGGCTGCGGCCGCCGAAGACGGGCAGCGCCTCCTCCAGCACCACGCCGCGCGGATGGCGGGCCAGCCAGCCGGAGAGGCAGCGCAGGTGCAGGGCGCTGCCCAGGTCGAGGGCCTGCGGCTTCGGCGCGCGCAGACTCCGTACGAAGTCCTCGGCGGGCCGCCCGGCGGGAGGCTCCGGCACCGGGTGCAGGAACAACTGCTCCGGCAGCCCCAGCAGGGCCCGCCAACGGGCCGCCGCGGCGCCCGGGATCGCGCCGGGGTCGGCCGCGAGGTCGGCGCGGAGCTCGGCCAGCACCCCTGCGGGCAGGTGCCAGCGGCGCCGGGCGAGCACCGCACGGCCGTGGCGCAGCCGGGGCGTCAGCCGCACCTCGCCGCCGGGGACGGACAGGGTGCGGCGGGGGAGGAGCCGCCGGAAGTCCACGACGCCGCCGGGGTGGTCGCACAGGAACGGCGCGAGGCGCTGCGGCAGCATGACCGGGGCGAGGAAGCCGAGGTAGAGGACGTCGAGGGGTTCGCCGGTGGCCCGCAGCCGAAGCCGGAGCTGGTCGGCGTCCGGGTCGTGGACCAGCTCCACATCGGCCTCGGCGAGCGCGCTCCGGTACCGGTCGGGGCCGATCTCCTCGCCGACCAGCAGCGGATGGAGATTGGCGTTGAAGCCGCCCACCGGCCGGATCTGGGCGGCCCGGGCGCCGTCGCCGCCGAGACCGTGGCGGATCGCGCGGGCCACCTCCGCGGCAGCGCTGCGGGGCAGGTCGTCCAGGAAGCGGCTGGTGAAGCGGCCCCAGCCGCCGTAGACGTGGTTCACGCAGAGCAGGCCGCCGGGGACGGCGCCCTCGGGGCCGCCCGCGGCCGCCGCCGCACGCTGGACGAACCACGCGTAGCTGAGCGGGCGGGCGGCGGTCCAGCCGGGCAGCCGGGCCGCGAGCCCCCGTACCTCCTCGGCGGGCAGGACGACCTCGTCGGCCCAGCCGCCGGGTGCGGCCGCCACCGCGCCTCGTACCAGATCGGTGAACTCCTCACGCAGTGCCGCCAGTTCGGCCAGCTCGGGGGAGAGTCCCGGGTCGCCGGACGGCCGGACGGCGAGGCGCGCGGCCTCCTCCCACGCTGCGGCGGTGTCGACGCCGAACTCCCAGGGGGCCGGGCAGGTCCCGCCGCGCCCGTAGCGGGCGACGAAGCGTTCCAGCGCGACCCGCCGCATCAGATGTCCGAGGTCGAACAGCTCGGCCAGTGCGGTGAGTTCACCGAGCACGGCCCGGTCCGCGCCGGTCAGCCGGCCGGTGGTGGTCGCACGTCCCGCGGCGAGTACGTCCTCGGAGAGCACGTTCAACGGGGCGGCATCGGCCGGCACGGGCCGGCCGGCGTCGGCCAGCAGGCGGCGCCAGCGGTCCGCCAGGTCGGCGAGCAGGGCGGGCCGCTCCTCGGCCCGGGCGTCCGCGAACCCGGCGGTGTCGGCGGCGAGCCGGTCGATCCGGTCGGCCAGGGCCGCGTCCTCGGGCCACCGCCGCAACCAGTCGGCCAGCGCCCGCAGCGGGTGCGGGTGCTGAGGATCGACCGGCTGCACGGGCACCAGCAGCCCGCCCTCGGTGAGCTGACCGAGAAAGCGGCCGACGGCGGGGTCCGTGCGGGGGCGGCCGAGGACCGGACCGAGTCGGTCCGCCAGCTCGTCGAGCGTCGCGGGCGCGGCCGCGAGCGCGTCCAGCGCGGTGAGGGCGGGGCGGGTTGCGAGCTCGACCGTCTCCTCGTGCGTGACGAGGTACCGGCCGCCCGCGAAGACCGTGTGGTCCCGCATGTACAGGGCCCGCCCGTCGGCGCTGTGCCGGGCACCGCTGGTCATGCGGTGGGCGAGGGCGCGCCGCCGGCGCGGTTCGTCCAGCAGCGCGGCGACGAGCGCCTCGACGAGTGTCCGGTGCTCCCGCACCACGGACCGCAGCGGAGGCAGCGGCGGCAGCGCCGCCGGAACCGGTACCGGCCCCGCCGACGGGTCCGGACCGCCGGACCACCCCACTGCGGTGAACCAGGACAGGGGACTGGTCTTCGTACTGGCGCGCAGGGCGTGCCGCAGTACCGAGGGCTCCTCCTTGCGGGCCCTGCGCCCGCCTTCGTCCCGGGCGGCCCGGGACACCGCGCGCAACAGGTCGCCGCTGCCGAGCGCGACGGCCCGGGTGAAGCCGGGGGAGCGGCACAGCTGCGCGAGGGCGGAGCGCTCGGCGGTCAGGGCGTCGGGGACGGCCGCGGCCAGATCCGTCAGGAGTACGTCGCGCAGCGCGCGCAGACCCAGCCAGGTGCCGAGCCGGGGCACCCGTACGGGCAGGCCGCCAAGGCGGGCCAGCAGGGCGGGGCGGGGGACCCGGCCGTTGTGCAGCGCCCGGCGCAGCGGGAGCACCACCTGGCGGTGGAATTCCTCGTCGTGCCCGGGCCGGGAGGAGAAGAGGTCGTCGCACAGGGCCGGACGCAGTGCGTCCTCCTGTGCCGTGAGGGCGGTGAGCCGGTCGAGCAGGATCCGTACCGGCGCGGCCTCCTCCGGCTGCGCGGGGTACGCCGTCACCGTGGTGCGGACCAGCGCGTACGGGGCGGTCCCCGGCACGGGCGCGACGTGTTGCGCTGCGGCTGGCTGGGCGGGGTGCGGCAAGGCGGGCTCCCGTCGTGCGGTCTGGGCCTGTGAGCTGTCCTGCGGCTCGGGCCGCCGGCCGTGCGGCCGGCCCGGGTGGGCCGGCCGCACGGGAGCGGCCTCGTCACAGCCGTCAGACGACGGGCGTCTCCACCTGCGGCTGGGCGCAGGAGGACGAGCCCTGACAGGAGCAGGAGCCCCATGAGGCGCCGTTCTCGGGCAGTGCGGCGGTGTCGCTCAGCGCGGTGACGGTCAGCTCGCTGAGATCGAGGTCCAGGTCGAGATCGAGGTCGTTGTACCCGGTGGTGGCGGAGTTTTCGGACATGCGGATTTCCTCTCGTTTCCGGGGATTGCAGAACCGCGAAGACGGCGTGCACGGGGCATGGCATCCGAAGGAGCGTCGCGGTGCACCAAGAGTGTCTGCGCCGTCACGGACCGACGGCAATCGCGGTGTCATGTCGGAACGGCCGGGTCCCCTCGGCGCCGGCTCTGCCGGGGCGGCTCCACCCGCCCGACCTGACACGGGCGGGGTGGCGGGGGGTGCGATGGGGGTGGTGCGGGTAGTGCGGAAAGCGGCGTTCGAGGCGCCCGTTTCCTTCGGTTCGCGTGGAGAGTGGCCCGGCACACACGCCATTTCGCGTAGCGAACCCGTACAGAACGTGACATTCGGGGCCTCTCCCGGTGACCCGCCCCACAGGACCCACGTCACATACGACACGAACTAGTAGCCCCCACCACCCCCCGCCCCAC
>NZ_LGDB01000248.1:0-25011 GCF_001279655.1 Streptomyces sp. WM6372
CCCCGGGGCGGGTCGCCGGGGGCGGGGGGGCGAGGGGGAGATGGCGGCCGCGCCGTGAGCCCCGTACCCCCGCCCCCTCAGAACGCCGGGCGTTCCGGATCCAGGGCGGCTCGGCCCTGGGTCGGGGACGAGGCCTCCGCGAAGCGGCGCTGGGGGATGCGGCCCGCCCGGTACGCCAGGCGGCCCGCCGAGACGGCGTCCCGCATGGCCGCCGCCATCAGGACCGGGAACTGCGCCCGGGTCACCGCCGAGGCCAGCATCACCGCCGCGCAGCCCAGCTCCATCGCCAGCGCCACGTCCGAGGCCGTGCCCGCCCCCGCGTCCAGGATCACCGGAACCCCGGCCCGCTCCGCGATCAGCTCGAAGTTGTGCGGGTTCCGGATCCCCATCCCCGAGCCGATCGGGGACCCCAGCGGCATGATCGCCGCGCAGCCCACGTCCTCCAGCTTGCGCGCCAGCACCGGGTCGTCGTTCGTGTACGGCAGGACCGTGAAGCCCTCGTCCACGAGCGTCTCCGCCGCGTCCAGCAGCTCCACGCCGTCCGGCAGCAGGGTCCGCTCGTCGGCCACGACCTCCAGCTTGATCCAGTCGGTGCCCAGCGCCTCCCGCGCGAGGCGCGCCGTCAGCACCGCCTCGCCCGCCGTGAAGCACCCCGCCGTGTTCGGGAGCACGGAGATGCCCAGCTTCGTCAGTACCGACAGGACCGAGCCCTGGACCGTCGGGTCCAGCCGCCGCATCGCCACCGTCGTGAGCTCCGTACCGGACGCGGTCAGCGCCCGTTCCAGGACGTCCAGGCTGGGCGCCCCGCCCGTGCCCATGATCAGGCGGGACGAGAAGCTCCGGCCGCCCAGTACGAAAGCGTCGTCAGCCATCGCGCTCAGCCCCCCTGTACCGCGGTGAGGACCTCGACCCGGTCGCCCTCGCCCACCGGCGTCAGCGGCCACTGCCCGCGCGGGACCACGGTCTCGTTCAGTGCGGCCGCGACGCCGGACGGAGCCGCGGTCAGGGTGGCGACCACCGCGTCGAGCGTGGTGCCGGCCGCGATCTCGCGCGGCTCGCCGTTGACGGAGATGGTCATGCGTACGACTCCTGACGTGCGGCGGAGAACCGGCGCGGGGTGAACGGTCGGGCGATCTCCGGCAGCGTGCCGGTGGTCAGCAGCTCCGCCATCACGTCGCCGGTGAGCGGGGTCAGCAGCACCCCGTTGCGGTAGTGCCCGGTGGCCAGGTGCAGGCCGGGCAGGTCGGTCGGGCCGAGCAGCGGGGCGTTGTCCGGGGACCCGGGGCGCAGTCCGGCCCGGGTCTCGGTCAGCGGCAGTTCGGTGATGCCGGGCACCAACTCGTGCGCGTCGCGCAGGAGCTCGTACACCCCGCCCGCGGTGACCGTGGTGTCCCAGCCGAGTTCCTCGCTGGTGGCCCCGATGACGAGCTCGCCGTTCTCACGCGGCACCAGGTACACGTGGCTGCCGCGGACCACCGCCCGTACCGTCCGCGACAGGAACGGCGCGTACGCCGCCGGCACCGCGAGCCGCAGCACCTGCCCCTTCACCGGCCGTACGGGGGGCAGGACCCGCGCCGGTACGCCGGCCAGCCGGCCGCTGAGCGAGCCCGCGGCCAGGACCACCTGGTCGGCGCGCAGCTCCGTACCGTCGTCGAGCCGTGCGCCCACGGCGCGGTCGGCGGCGGTCAGCAGCCGCTCCGCGGCCGCCCGGCGGATCTCCACGCCGGCGCCCTCGCAGGCGGCCAGCAGCGCGGCCGCCAGCCGGCGCGGATCGACCTGGTGGTCGCCGTCCACGCGCAGCCCGCCCCGCACGCCGGGGGCCAGCATCGGCTCCAGGCGGCGGCACTCGCGGCCGGTGAGCCACTCCGACTCCAGGCCGCAGCGGCGCTGGAGGGCGTGCAGTTCGCGCAGGTGCAGCCGGTCGTCGGCGTCGAGGGCCACGGCGAGGGTGCCGCAGGCGCGGTAGCCGATGTCCATCCCGCCGCTGGCCTCGGCCAGCTCGGCGGCGAACTCGGGGTAGCGGGCGGCCGAGGCGACGTTGAGGCCCAGCAGGGTCTCCTCGCCGTAGTGCAGCTCCGTGACGGCGGCGAGCATGCCGGCCGCGACCTGTGCGGCGCCGCCGCCGGGCGCCGGATCGGCGAGCACGGTCCGCAGCCCGTGCCGGGCCGCCCGCCAGGCGGTGACCAGGCCGATGATCCCGCCCCCGATGACGAGGACGTCCGACCCTGCGGATCCTGTGGACCCCGAGGACCCCGAGGGCCCTGTGGACCCCGAGGATCCTGTGGACCCCGAGGGCCCTGTGGACGTCGGGGATCCCGCTCCGGATCCCTTCCGAGATGAGTGCATGGGCGTCCAGCCCCTCCCTTCGCCGGCATGACCCGGATCAGGTTCGTACGGTCGGAGGCCGCTCAGCCTCCCTCTCAGCCCGGTCCGCCCGGACTCCCGCGATGGGTAACGGGCGCCAGCCTAACCCCGGCGCCGGGGGCGGGTAAGGCTGCCTCCCCGGCCGCCGCGCCGGTCCGCTGTTCCTGACGAGTTGTCAGATCGCTAGGCTGGGCGCCGTGAGCGAGCAGACGGAACAGACTCAGAGCGGCGTCGTCATCGTCGGCGCCGGAATGGCCGGGGTGCAGACCGCGGTCGCGCTGCGGGAGCAGGGGTGGCGCGGCCCCGTGACCCTGCTGGGCGCCGAGCCCCACCAGCCGTACGACCGGCCCCCGCTGTCGAAGGCGGTGCTGCTCGGCAAGGCCGAGGACTCCGCGTTCGACGTGGACTTCGAGGGGCTCGGCGTCGTGCTCCGGCTCGGGGTGGAGGTCACCGGGCTGCGGGCCGCCGAGCGCGAGCTGGACACCGAGGCGGGGCCGGTCCCGTACGAGGTGCTCGTCCTGGCGACCGGCGCCGAACCCCTGACCCTGCCCGGGTCCGAGGGCGTCCCCGGCGTGCACCTGCTGCGCACCCTGGACGACGCGGCCCGGCTGCGGCCGGTGCTGGCCCGGACCCCGGCGACCGTGGTGGTCGGGGCGGGCTGGATCGGCGCCGAGTTCGCCACCGCGGCGCGCGAGGCGGGCTGCGCGGTGACGGTGGTCGAGGCGGCGGACCGGGTGCTGGCCGGGGCGCTGCCCGCGGAGGTCGCCGCCCCCATGGCCCACTGGTACGAGGAGTCCGGTGCGGCCCTGCTGACCGGCGCCAAGGTGTCCTCGGTGGAGTCCGGGCGGGTCCTGCTCGCGGACGGGCGGGAGCTGCCCGCGGGCGCGGTGGTCGTGGGCATCGGAGCCCGGCCGGCGACCCGGTGGCTGGCGGGCTCGGGGGTCGAGCTCGGCCCCGAGGGCGCGATCACGGCGGACGAGTACCTGCGCACCTCCCTGCCCGGGGTGTACGCGGTCGGCGACTGCGCGTCGTTCCCGTCGGCCCGCTACGGGGCGCGGCTGCTGGTGCACCACTGGGACAACGCCCTCCAGGGGCCGCGGGTGGTCGCGGCGAACATCGTCATGGGGAAGGCGGCGCAGGTCTACGACCCGGTGCCGTACTTCTGGTCGGAGCAGTTCGGGCGCTTCGTGCAGTACGCGGGGCACCACGCGGGCGCCGACGAGCTGCTGTGGCGCGGGGACCCCGCCGAGGCGGCGTGGTCGGTGTGCTGGCTCCGGGGCGGGGCGCTGGCCGCGGTCCTGGCGGTGGGCCGGCCGCGGGACCTGGCGCAGGGGCGGAAGCTGATCGAGACGGGGGCCCCGGTGGATCCGGCGAAGGTCGCCGATCCCGCGGTCCCGCTGAAATCGGCGCTGGTCTAGGCGTTACGGGAAGGGTGCGGAGCGGGTGCGGGGACCCGGACGGGTCGGCTCGGGTACCGGGTGCCGGTCCGAAGTGGCAGGCTTGTGCCCGTGACCGAGATTGACGCAAAGATCGATGCCCTTGTCCCCGCCTGGCTGTACGTCCCCGACATCGCCGAGATGCTCGACATCGAGGTGACCCGGGTCCGCCAGCTGGTCAAGGAAGGTCAGCTGATCGCCGTACGACGGGGCGAGAACCGTTCGCTCCAGGTGCCCGCCCCCTTCATCGACGGAGACAAGATCGTCAAGGGCCTGGTCGGCCTGCTGACCGTGCTCCGCGACGACGGCTTCTCCGACGAGGAGATCCTGGAGTGGCTGTTCACCCCGGACCCGACCCTGCCCGGCACCCCCGTCCAGGCGCTGAGCGAGAATCGCGGCACGGAGGTGAAGCGCCGCGCTCAGGCGCTCGCCCTCTGACCCGAGAGACCCGGGCGACCGGAGCAACCCGGCGGCCCGGGTGATCCGAGCCGCCTGATCCATCTGCGGTGCGCGGGCCCCGGACGGCCCGTGCACCGCATCCACCCCGGGGGGTACCCATGTCCGCGAACGTGTCCGCGCGCACCCAGCTGTCCGACGCCCGGCTCTACCTGTGCACGGACGCCCGCAAGCGGCAGGGCGACCTCCCCGAGTTCCTCGACGCCGTCCTGGCCGCAGGCGTGGACATCGTCCAGCTCCGGGACAAGGGCATGGAGGCCGGCGAGGAGCTCGAACACCTCCGGGTGTTCGCCGACGCCGCGCGCCGCCACGGCCGGCTCCTCGCGGTGAACGACCGCGCCGACGTCGCCCACGCCATCGGCTCCGACGTCCTGCACCTGGGCCAGGGCGACATCCCGGTGCCCGCCGCCCGCGCGATCCTCGGCGAGTCCGTCCTGATGGGCCGGTCCTGCCACGCCGAGTCCGAGGTCGACGCCGCCGTCGCCGAGCCGGGTGTGGACTACTTCTGCACCGGCCCCTGCTGGCCCACCCCCACCAAGCCCGGCCGGTACGCCCCCGGCCTCGGGCTCGTCCGGTACACGGCCTCGCTGGCCCCCGCCCGCCCCTGGTTCGCCATCGGCGGCATCGACGCCGGCAACCTCGACGAGGTCCTCGACGCCGGAGCCACCCGCATCGTGGTCGTCCGCGCGCTGACCGAAGCCTCCGACCCGGGCGCGGCCGCCGCCGACCTGGCCAAGCGGGTCCGCGAGCGCGTTTCCGCCTAAGTCCTCCCGAGCCGTCCGTGCGGGTGTCCAAAAACGTGTCCAAAAGGCGGACGCGGCTTCGGCCCGCACGAAGGCGCGTCTAACCTGCCCGTATGGCCCTTGGTACCGCTTCCACCCGCACGGACCGCGCACGCACGGTCCGCGACCTGATGGCGTCCGGGAGCCCGTCGTACTCCTTCGAGTTCTGGGCCCCCAAGACGGAGAAGGGCGAGCGCAACCTCTGGAACGCGCTGCGCCGGATCGAGGCGGTGGGCCCGAGCTTCGTCTCGGTGACCTACGGGGCCGGCGGCTCCACCCGCGGCGGCACCGTCAAGGCAACCCAGGAGATCGCGGCCGACACCACCCTGACCCCCGTCGCGCACCTCACCGCGGTCGACCACTCCATCGCCGAGCTGCGCCACGTCATCGGCCAGTTCGCCGACGCCGGCATCCGCAACATGCTGGCCCTGCGCGGCGACCCGCCGGGCGACCCCATGGGTCCCTGGGTCGCGCACCCCGAGGGCGTCCACTACGCCGCCGACCTGGTCCGGCTGCTCAAGGAGTCCGGCGACTTCTGCGTGGGCGTCGCGGCCTTCCCCGACATGCACCCGCGTTCGGAGGACTGGGACACGGACATCCGTCACTTCGTGGACAAGTGCCGCGCGGGCGCCGACTATGCGATCACCCAGATGTTCTTCGATCCGGAGAATTATCTGAGGCTGCGCGACAGCACCCAGAAGGCGGGCTGCGAGACCCCGATCATCCCCGAGGTCATGCCTGTTGTGGGCATCAAGCAGCTCGACCGGCTGCCCCAACTCAGCAACGCAGTCTTCCCCGCAGCCGTGAAAGAGCGCATGCTCGCCGTCAAGGACGATGCAGCCGCTGTACGCTCCATTGGGATCGAGTTCGCCACGGAGTTCTGCGCGCGACTGCTGTCCGAGGGTGTCCCGGGGCTGCACTTCATCACGCTGAACAATTCCACGGCGACTCTCGAGATCTACGAGAACCTGGGCCTGCACCAGCGGGCCTGATCGGCCGGCCCCCGTTTCCTGGGCGGTTGGCCGTACCGAGAGGTGCCACGCATGGGAATGACGGTCCTCTACATCGCGTTCGGTTTCGTCGCGCTGTGGCTGCTTGCCGAGGTCCTGATGCAGTACAAGGCCCGGCTGCGCTGGCGGTTGCTCGCGTTCGCCGGGTTCGTCGGTGTGGTCGCCGGGGTGGTGCTGCCGTCGGTGCCGGTCATCGGCATCGGCGCGGCCGCGTTCGCCGTGGGCCAGACCCTGGTGACGCTCTCCTTCCGCAAGGGTTTCGAGGCCGGCTGGGCGCTGCGCCGCGGCGGCGAGCCCGTACGGAAGCAGAACCGGCGCCGCCGGGCGGGCAGCGCGCGCCCCGAGCCCGCGCTCGAGGTGACCGCGCTGGAGTACGGGTCCGACGGGGCGGCGCCGGACCCCGAGGGGGCCGACCGGGCCGACGCACCCGACCAGGCGCAGCAGGAGCCCCGGTTCCAGGCCGCGACCGAGGATTTCTACAGCCCGGAGCCGCTGCCCGAGGACACGGGCTCGTACGGGATACAGAGCTTCGCCCCGACCGCCGACGCGGGCCGGACGGCGGCGTTCGCCTCGCCGTTCCCCACGGCCGAACAGGACGCCCACCAGTACGCGCCCTTCTACGACGGGCAGGGCTACGACCAGCAGGGCCAGGGCGGCTACGACTACTCCGCGGGCTATCCGGCGGGCGGCGAACAGCAGGTCTACGCCGCCTACTCGGACCCGTACATCGGCACGGGCGGGGCCGTGATCCCGCAACAGCCGTACGACTACACCCCGTACGCCGACTACTCCGGCGCCGACCCGTACGCGAGCGCGGGCGGGCAGCAGCAGTACGCGATGGACACCCCGCCCGGCGGGGTGTGGGTGCCGCAGCAGCGGTCCACCGAGGGGGCGGGCGCGGGCTACCCCGGGGACGACCAGAGCCAGTACCCGCAGCAGCAGCAGCCGCAGCAGTACCCGTACCAGGGCACCGGCGAGTACGAGCAGTACCGCTACTGAGGGCCGGGGCACGACGGGTACCGATGTACCGAGGCGGGTGAGCAGTGAGCCCCCGGGGAACGTTCCCCGGGGGCTCACTCCGTCACTGGGAGCCGCGGAACGCCGCGCCCTCCACGATCAGCCCGGCCACCAGGGCCCCGGTCATCCCGGAGTGCGCGAGTCCGCCGCCGGGGTGCGCCCAGCCGCCCGCGAGGAACAGCCCGGGCAGGGCGGTGGTGTTGGCGGGGTAGAGCATCGCGCCGCCCGCTCCCGCGAGGGCGGGCGGGGGCACCGCACCGCCCGGCGCGCCGGTGTCCGCCTCGATGTCCGCGGGCGTGCGCTCCCGCGTCCACAGCAGCCGCTCACGCAGTCCGGGCACGGCCCGGGCCGCGAGGTGCAGCAGCTCGTCCGCGTGGGGCGCAGGGGCGCCCCCAGGGCCGCAGAGGGCGCTCACGGTGACCGCCTCGTGGTCCGCGTCGGGCCGCACGGCGGGATCGTCGGGGCGCAGCACGGTCAGCTGGGTTCCGGGGGAGTGGACCAGGGTGCGGTGGACGGCGTCCGCGGGGCGCGCGCCGCGCAGCGCGAGCAGCAGGGTGAGCCGGCTGGCCACCCCCGGCCCGCGGGCGGGCGCGCCGCCGGCCGGCAGCGGTACCCCCAGCTGCCGCGGATCGACCCCGCAGACCACGAAGTCGGCCGGGGCCCCGGTGCCGTCGGCCAGCAGCAGCCCGGCCGCCCGGCCGTCTTGCTCCAGGACCTCCCGTACCGGCGCGTCGAAGACGAAGGCGACCTTCCGCTCCAGGCAGCGCTCGTACACGGCGGTGGCCAGCGCCCGCATCCCGCCGCGTACGTACCAGCTGCCGAAGGTCTGCTCCATGTACGGGAGCACGGCCGCCGAGGCGGGCGCGGTGGCGGGGTCGACCCCGTACGCCCGCACCCGCGCGGCGAGCAGTTCGCCGAGCTCCCCGCCCAGCTCGCGCTCCGCCACCTCGGCGAGGGTCGGGGGCCGGCGGCGCAGCAGTCCGCTCTTGCGCAGCGCCGGGTACGGATCGCCGCCCAGCACCTGCCAGTCGGGGCGCAGCGGCTCCTCCAGCAGGGGGCGGCGGGTGGCGTTCCAGGCGTCCCGGGCGCGGCCCAGGACCCCGTTCCAGCGCTCTCCCGCGCCCGCGCCGAAGGCCTCGTCGAGGACGGCGGCGGCGCCGCCGCGCGAGCCGCCCGGGAGGGTGACGGAGCTGCCGTCGGGGAGGACGTGCCGGACGGCCGGGTCGGCCTGGACCAGCTCGACGCAGTCCTCCAGGGGCCGCTTGCCGGTCTTGACGAACAGATCGCGGTAGACGGCGGGCAGGTGCAGCAGACCGGGCCCGGTGTCGAAGGCGAAGCCGTCCTGCTCGTACCGGCCGACGGAGCCGCCATAGGTGGACCCGCGCTCGTACACCGTCACCTGGTGCCCCGCCACGGCCAGCCGGGCCGCCGTAGCCATCGCGCCCATGCCGGCGCCGATCACCGCAATTCGTGCCATGCGGATGACCCTATCGAGCGGGATCGAGCGGGATCGGGGGAGGCCGGCTGCAGGTCGGGGGGAGGCCGGCGGGTGGTCGGCGGGTGGCCGGCCGAGTTCAGCGGGGTGGCACGGCGGCCCGCGCGAGCGCCTCGCGCTCCTCGGCGGCGAGCCGCTTCTCCTCGCGGCGCTGGGCCCGGCGGCGCAGGAAGCGGCGGATCCGGCTCCACAGGAAGACGAGTATGGCCAGGCCGGCCGCCAGCAGGACGGCCGCGATGATCGCGGCCGCCTGGGGGTTGAACATCGCGAAGGTGACGATGCCGGCCACGCCCAGGTCCTCGGCGGTGCTCAGCGCGATGTTGCTGAACGGCTCGGGCGAGGTGTTGACGGCCATCCGGGTGCCGGCCTTGACGAAATGGCTGGCCAGCGCGGTGGAGCCGCCGATCGCACCGGCGGCCAGGTCGGAGAGCGAGCCGCTCTGTCCGGCCAGCAGGGCGCCGACCACGGCCCCGGCCACCGGGCGGATCACGGTGTGCACCGCGTCCCAGACGGAGTCCACGTACGGGATCTTGTCGGCGACGGCCTCGCACAGGAACAGCACGCCGGCGACGATCAGCACGTCGGTGCGCTGGAGGGATGCGGGGACCTCGTCGGTCAGTCCGGTCGCGCCGAAGACGCCGAGCAGGAGGACCACGGCGTAGGCGTTGATCCCGCTGGCCCAGCCGCTGGTGAAGACCAGGGGGAGCACACTCACCGGCCCATCATGCCGCAGGACCGGGCCGCGGAACGGGCGATCGCGGAGACGAGGACGGGGCGGACCGGCGCGACAGAGCCGTGAGGGGACGGCCGCCTTACGGCGGCCGTCCCCTCACCCGTGTCTGCGGGGGCCTACTGCCCCTGTTCGTCGCGGCGGCGCTGCCACCGCTCCTCGATGCGGGTCATCATCGACCGACGCTGTCGGTTGCGGCCGTGGGCCGAACCGCCTGCACTGCCGGAGACGGGCTGCTCGCCAGGCTTGGGTGCCTTGCGCCAACCGGTGACCACGAGGACCGTACAGCCGAGCATGACGAGGAATCCCACCACGCTGACCCAGAGTACGTTCGGAATGATCACACCGGTCATGAGGAGCGCGATACCCACCACAATGCCTGCGACTGCCTGGTAGACCCGTCGCCGGGTGTACGTACGCAGTCCGCTTCCCTCAAGCGCTGTCGCGAACTTGGGATCTTCGGCGTACAGCGCTCGCTCCATCTGCTCGAGCATTCGCTGCTCGTGCTCCGAGAGCGGCACGGGAGTCCTCCTCATCCGTCGGTCGCGGGGGGTAGCGACCAGGGGTCCCCTTCAGGATAGGCGGGGAATCGCCCCCGTGATACCCGCCCTCTACGCGAGGTTACAAAAACACTGCCCCGAAAGGGCACCGCCCCGAAAGGCGCCGCCCGAGCAAACCTTGCGCGAAACCGTACCGCCGGGTGGACGGTCATGAGGCGCTTATTCCCCACGGGCCCGACCACCATGCCGGTCACTGGTCACGATCATACGGGGCCCACCGGCTGAACGGAGGGTGTCCGGCGTACTCCCTGAGCGGAACCGCGCAGATCAAGCGGGCTTACCGCCCAGGACGTGCAATTGCGTGGCGACCGCGTGGAAGGCGGGCAGCTCGGCGGCGGCCTCCTCCAGGCGCAGCAGCGCCTCGACCGCGCCCGGCTCGGTGTCGACCAGGACGCCGGGGACGAGGTCGGCGAAGACGCGGACCCCGTGCACCGAGCCGACCTCCAGGCCGGCCCCGCCGACCAGCTCGGCGAGCTGCTCGGCGGTGAAGCGGCGCGGTACCGGGTCGCCCGCGCCCCAGCGGCCGGCCGGGTCGGCGAGCGCCGTACGGGCCTCGGTGAAGTGGCCGGCGAGGGCGCGGGCCAGCACGGCCCCGCCGAGGCCGGCGGCCAGCAGGCTGAGCGTGCCGCCGGGACGCAGGGCGGCGACCGCGTTGGCCACGCCCTCGGCCGGGTCGTCCACGTACTCCAGCACGCCGTGGCAGAGCACCACGTCGTATGCGTCGCGCTCGACGACTTCCAGCAGGCCCTGGGCATCGCCCTGCACCCCGCGGACCAGGTCGGCCACGCCCTCCTCGGCGACGCGGCGCTCCAGCCCGAACAGCGCGTTCGGGCTGGGGTCGACCACGGTCACCCGGTGGCCCAGCCGGGCCACCGGCACGGCGAACTTGCCGGTGCCGCCGCCGGTGTCCAGCACGTCCAGCACGTCCCGCCCGGTCGCCTTCACCCGGCGGTCGAGGGCCTCCTTGAGGACCTCCCACACCACGGCGGTGCGAAGGGAGGCACGGGGGCGGGAAGTGTCCGACACGGCTGATGACTCCTCGGCGCGACAGGGTGAGAGATACGTGCCCCACCCTATTGCCTGGAGGATGCCGTGCCGGTCACCCCGGCCTGCTCAGCCCGCGTCCGGACGCTCCGGGTGCTCCGGGCGGGGCTGCGGCAGCGTCGGCGCCACCGGCTGGAGCGCGAGCATCCGCTCCACCAGCCGCAGGAACATCTCCACGGCGCGCAGCAGATCGTCCGCGTCCCGGACCGTCGCCGCGTCCGCTATCCCCGCCTCGGCCCGCGCCCGGCGGTCGGCGCCGGAGGCGAACAGCGCGCTCCACTCCGTCAGCTCCGGGGCTATCTCCGGCAGTACCTCCCACGCGCTGCGGATCCGGGGCCGGCGCCGGGCGCCGGCCGGCTCCGGCCGTCCGCGCGCGGCGAGCACGGCCGCGGCGGTGCGCAGCGCGGCGAGGTGGGCGGTGGCGTACCGCTCGTTGGGCCGGGTCAGCCGGGCGGCTTCGGCCAGGCCGGCGCGGGCCTTGGCGAGCAGATCGAGCGCGGCCTTGGGGCATCCCCGCGGCGGAGCCGGAGGGGAGGGAGCCGCCGACCTGCGCGGGACGGGGTGGACAGGGGACGGGGACGGTGTGGCCATGACGAACCTCCTGTCGTTGCGTACTGCTGTGTCTGTGTTTGTTCCTGCCCTCATGGTGACGGTCGCCACTGACAATCCCGCTGACCTGCGGCTTTGTCCCCTTCTTCCGGTCAACTGCCCCCCTCTGCGCACGTGGTGCTCCCCAAAGTGCTAGTTTTTGAACTGACCAGTCAGTTCAAAACGAAGGGGGGCGGCGTGGACAGCCCGCACGGAGCGGCCGTCAGGGCCGAGGACTTCGGACTCAAGGGCCCGCGCGGCTGGGTGTTCCGGGGAGTGCGCCTCGACGCGGAACCCGGCTCGCTCATCGCGGTCGAGGGCCCCTCCGGCAGCGGCCGGACCTGCCTCCTCCTCGCCCTCACCGGACGCATGAAGGCCACCGAGGGCCACGCCGAGGTCGCCGGCCACCGGCTGCCGCGGCACATGGCCGCGGTCCGCCGGATCGCCGCCCTCGGCCCGGTCGCCGGAGTCAACGAGCTCGACCAGTCCCTCACCGTCGCCGAGCAGTTGCGCGAGGGCGCGCTGCTCCAGCGCCGCTACGAGGGCCCCGTCCGCGCCCTGCTGCGCCCGCGCGGCGAGCGCCGCACCACGGCCCAGGCCCGGATCGACGCCGCCCTGACCGCCGCCGGGCTGGACCTCGCCACCCTGCCCAAGGGCCCGCGCACCTCCGTACGGGACCTGGAGCGCCTGGAGGCGGTCCGGCTGTCCGTGGCCATCGCCCTGCTGGGCGCACCGCGGCTGGTGGCCCTCGACGACCTGGACCTCAAGCTCTCGGACGCCGAACGCGCCGAGGCCTGGACCCTGCTGCGCTCGATCGCCGCCGGCGGGACCACCGTCCTCGCGGTGTGCAGCGAGGCACCGGACGACGCGACGGTCCTGCGCACGGGCGCCGCGGCGGCCAAGCCGGCGGCCGAGTCCGGCACCGAGGCCGAGCCCGCGGCCGGCCGGAAGCCCGAACACACCGAAGATGCCGAGCACACCGAAGACGCCGAGCACACCGAAGACACCGAAGACACGAAGGGGGCCGACGATGCGCTCGCCGAAGCTCGCCGCGCTTGAGCTGAAGCGGTTCGGGCGGGGGAAGCTGCCCGTCGCCGCTCTCATCGCGCTGCTCCTGCTGCCGCTGCTGTACGGCGCGCTGTACCTGTGCTCCTTCTGGGACCCGTACAAGAACCTGGACAAGGTGCCCGTCGCCCTCGTCAACGCCGACAAGGGCGCCACCGTCGACGGCAAGCACGTCGACGCCGGCGGCGAGATCGCCAGGAAGCTCCACGACAGCAAGACCTTCGACTGGCGCGAGGTCAGCGCAGACGAGGCGGCCAAGGGAGTGGAGAAGGGGACGTACTACCTCTCCCTCACCATGCCCGCCGACTTCAGCACCAAGATCACCTCAAGCGCGGGTGACGACCCCACCACCGGCGCCCTGCAAGTCCGTACGAACGACGCGAACAACTACATCGTCGGGTCGATCTCGCGCACCGTCTTCTCCGAGGTCCGCTCCGCGGCGACCGCCAACGCCTCCCGCGGCTTCCTCGACAAGATCTTCCTCTCCTTCTCCGACCTCCACGGCAAGACCGCCGAAGCCGCCGACGGAGCCGACCGGCTCAAGGACGGAGCCGGCAAGGCCCAGCAGGGGGCCAAGGACCTCGCCGACGGCCTGGACACCGCGGAGGAGAAGACCGGCGAGCTCACCGGCGGTCTGAAGAAGCTCAACTCGGCCGCCGGCAAGCTGGAGACCGGTTCGCGGGACGTCGCGAACGGCACCCAGTCACTCGCCGACAAGGTCAACGGCGCCGCCGGCAAGGCCCGCCCGTTCCTCAAGGACCCCAAGCAGATCGCCGACACGGCCATCCTGGTCGCGGACACCGCCAAGGTCGTCAACAACCACCTCGACACCTTCGCCAAGAAGGCCCCGGCCGTCGCCGCCATCACCCAGCGGGTCTCCACCGGCGCCGCCGACGTCTACGCCAAGACGTGCACCGCGGGCGCCCAGCCGGTACCCGCCACCTGCCCCCAGCTGAAGCGGCTCAAGGAAGACGCCGCCGAGGGCGCCCGGCTGGCCGGCGACGTCAACACGCTGGTCAAGGACACGAGCGGCGACCTCGGCACGCTGCGCGGGGAGCTGACCCTGCTGGAGAAGCAGGCCCGCGCACTCGCCGCGGCCGCCCCCGGACTCTCCTCCGACCTCGACGCGGCCGTCGCCAAGGTCGAGGCCCTCAACACCGGCGCCCACAAGGTCGCCACCGGCATGAGCCAGCTGCACACCGGCCTCGGCACCGCCGAGGACGGCTCCGGCGCCCTCGGCGACGGCGTCGGCAAGCTCGGCGACGGGGCCCACAGCCTCGACGGCGGCATGTACAAGCTCGTCGACGGCACCGGCGAACTCGCCGGCGGCCTGCACGACGGCGCCGGCAAGATTCCGGACTACGACCAGCAGCGGCGCGACGCGCGCACCCAGGTGATGGCCGACCCGGTCAAGCTCGCCAACCAGTCGCTGCACAAGGCGCCCAACTACGGCACCGGCTTCGCGCCGTACTTCATCCCGCTCTCCCTCTGGGTCGGCGCGATGGTCGCCTACATGCTGATCGCGCCGATGAACCGGCGCGCCCTGGCCGCGGGCGCCTCACCCTGGCGGATCGCGTTCGCCGGCTGGCTGCCCGTGGTGGGCGTCGGCGTCCTCCAGGTGCTCGCGCTGATGTCCGTGCTCCACTGGGCCCTCGGCCTGGAGATGGCCCACTCCGCGCTGACCATCGGCTTCCTCGCGCTGGCCAGCGCCTGCTTCGCGGCGATGGTCCAGTGGCTCAACGCGAAGTTCGGGGCCGCCGGCCGGATCCTCGTCCTCGTCGTGCTGATGCTCCAGCTGACCTCGGCGGGCGGTACGTACCCCGTTCAGACCAGCCCCGCCTTCTTCAACTGGATCCACCCGTACCTGCCGATGACCTACATCGTCGAGGGGCTGCGCCGCCTCATCTCCGGCGGAGACCTCACCCGGGTCTGGGTCGGATGCGCGGTCCTGGTGGCCTTCACCGCGGGATCGCTCGTCCTCACCGCGCTCGCCGCCCGCGGCAAGCAGGTGTGGACGATGGACCGGCTGCACCCGGAACTGAGCCTGTAGAGACCGGGCCCGTAGAGATCGGTTGACCTGTGAGAATCAGCGCCATGGAACGCAGCAGCACCGGTACCGGCGGCGGCCGCCGGCAGGCGACCCGCCAGAAGCTCTACGAGGCGGCCGTCACCCTCATCGCCGAGCAGGGCTTCTCCGCGACCACGGTCGACGAGATCGCCGAGCGGGCGGGAGTCGCGAAGGGCACCGTCTACTACAACTTCGCGAGCAAGAACGAACTCTTCGAGGAGCTGCTGCGGCACGGGGTCGGGCTGCTGACGGCCTCGCTGCGCGACGCGGCGACGGAGACGGAGCAGCGCGGCGGCAGCCGGGTCGAGGCGCTCGACGCGATGATCCGGGCGGGACTCGTGTTCATCGACCGGTACCCGGCCTTCACGCAGCTGTACGTCGCCGAGCTGTGGCGGACCAACCGGGCGTGGCAGTCCACGCTGATGGTGGTCCGGCGGGAGGCGGTGGCCGTCGTGGAGACGGTGCTGCGGGAGGGCGTGGAGCGGGGGGAGCTGAGCGCCGAGATCGACGTGCCGCTGACCGCCGCCGCGATGGTCGGCATGGTGCTGGTGGCCGCGCTGGACTGGCAGTCGTTCCAGAGCGAGCGGTCGCTGGACGACGTGCACTCGGCGCTGTCGCTGCTGCTGCGGGGCCGGGTCAGCGGGAACCGCTGAGCGGGGCGGCCCCTGAGGAGGCCGCGGGTGACCCCCGATCGGCGGTGCCGCGGGGTGCCGGGACGGCGTAGAACTGGGGGCGCCACCCGCTCCGCGTGAGTACGCGTACCTAGTCGCGGAAATGAGTACGTGCGCGGATGGCCCCCACCTGGGCGAACGCCAGACTGGGGACACGGACGGGGACCCGGTCCGGACCGCCGACACGGGGCGGCCGGTGCGGACCGGGTACCTAATACCGCGCTACGGCGGGGCTCGGGGGGAACGAGCCCCGCCGTTTCGCATGCGCGCGTAGGGGCGCGCGTGCGCGTGCGCGTGATGCCGGACAGCGGGGCGGGCTCGACTCCCCGCCCCGCGGGGCTACCGCCTCAGCCGCGGTTCCGGACGGGGATGCGGGCCCGGGTACGGGCCAGCAGGTCCGCGCCCCGGGCCGTCCACGCCGACCAGCGGGCCGCCGCCGACCAGCGCAGGCGGGCCGCCGAGCGGGGGAGGAACACGGCGCGTGCGCGGCCGACCCGGGTCAGCGGGGCCAGGAGCCCGGCGCGGGCCAGCAGGACGTCCGCCGCCAGGTCCGCGTACGCCGCCTCGGTGCCGGGCGGGGCGTACAGCGAGCGCTCCACCGCCTCCGCGACCCGGTGCACCGCGTCCGCCGCCTCCGGCGTCAGCCGGCCCAGCACCACCACCCGGGCCGCCGCCCGGCGCGGGGACAGCGCCTCGTCGGGGGCGATGCCCACGTCCCAGGCCGCGTCCGCCAGTTCCTGCCAGGCCGCCAGGACCTGCCCCGCCGCCAGCCGCCGTCCCCGCAGCCGGGTCCGCCACAGGAGGGGGAGCAGGGGGAGGGCCAGCAGGGCCAGGACCGACAGGGTCCAGGTCAGTACCGTCCGCAGCGACGGACCGCCGGCGCCGGAATCAGCCTTCGGCTGCTGCGCCAGCGCCCCGCACTGACCCAGTTTCTTCTCCTCCGGCGGGCAGTCCTGGGCCTTGGACGGCGCCGCCGACGGCTGCGCCGCGCTCTGCGAGGGCAGCGCCGTCGGCGCGGACGGCTGGGCCGCCGGGGCCTCGGCCCGGGAGTAGTCCGGGATCGTGATGCCCTGGCGCGGCGTCGGCTCGAACCGGGTCCAGCCCACGCCCTCGAAGTACAGCTCCGGCCACGCGTGCGCATCCCGCATCGACACGTTCACGCTGCCGTCCGACTGCTTCTCGCCGGGCGTGAACCCCACCGCCACCCGCGCCGGGATCCCGAGCGAGCGCGACATCGCCGCCATCGAGAACGCGAAGTGGATGCAGAACCCCTCCTTGTCGGCGAGGAACCGGGCGATGGCCTGCGGCCCCGTACCCGAGGCCACCTTCGTGTCGTAGCGGAAGCCGCCGTTCACGGCGAAGTAGTCCTGGATCTTCACCGCCCGCGTGTAGTCGTCCTTCGCGCCCTTCGTCACCTGGCGGGCCGTATCGCCGACCACCGCCGGCAGGTTGTCCGGAATCTTCGTGTACTCGGCCTTGATGGCCGGATTCGGCTCCGGCGCCGCCTGCAACTGCTCCGCCGTCGGCCGCAGCAGCAGGCTCCGCACCGTGTACATCGCGCCCTGGACGTTCTGGAACCTGTCCCGGCCCAGCTGGTCCCCGACCAGCGTCCGGCCGGCCGGCTCGAACCGCCACTTGCCCGGGATGTCCACGGACGTCGCCGGGTACGGCATCGGCAGGTAGCGCTGCGCGTACGTGTCCGCCGCCGAGATGCTCGTCCGTATCTCGATCCCGGTCGCCCGGGCCTGCTCGCTCAGCCCCGGCGGGGTGGGCAGCCGCTCCGGCACGTCGGTCAGGGCCCGTCCCGAGGCCTCCCACTTGACGCCGTTGAACTCGTCCAGCGCCAGGATCCGCAGGTACTGCTCGCCGAGCTGCGGGCTGTCCGTGCGGTACTTCAGCACCACCCGGTTGTCCTGGGTGTTCAGACTGCCCTGCAAGGAGACCAGCGGGTTGACCGCCGAGATCGTCCCGCCGACCCCGACTCCGCCGTCGCCGGCCTCGCCGCCCCGCGCGCCCAGCAGCCCGCCGCCGAGCGCGGGCAGCGCCGCCGGCACCGCCAGCGCGATGCCCAGCGCCACCGCGCCGATCCGCCGCCCGGTGCGTACGGGGGCCAGCGCCTGGCCGGAGCCCGGGCCGAGCCCCGCGTACCCGGAGCCCGCCGACCCCCGCGCGCCCGGGGCCGCGCCGAAGACCCGGCCCCACTGGGCGAGCCGGTCGCGGCCCTCGGCCAGCAGCAGCAACAGGTAGCCGCAGCCGGCCAGCAGGAAGGAGACCCAGGAGGCCCCGGAGCCGCCGGAGAGCCCCGCGGCGACCGAGTACAGGGCGAGCAGCGGCAGCCCGGCCGCGGCGGCGGTCCGCAGGGTCACCGCCAGCAGGTCCACCAGCAGCCCGATCAGCAGCACGCCGGACAGCAGCAGCAGCCGGATGCCGTCCGTCAGCGGCGCCGGGATCGCGAACTCGCCGACGTCCTGGACACCCCGCTGGAACAGGGCACCGAAGTCCGTCACCAGGTAGGCCATCGTCCCGGTTCCGGTGGACTCGCCCTTGCCCGCGAACAGGAACATCAGCACCAGCAGCGACACCAGGACCTGCGAGGCCACGGTGAGCGTGCGCCCCAGCGGCACCCGCCGGACCCCGGCCCCCACCGCGCTCTGCACGGCCAGCAGGACCCCGGCCTCCAGCACCCAGCCCGACGAATCCACCAGCGCGGCCAGCGACCACGAGGTGAACAGCGTCGCCAGCATCGCGAAGAGCGTCACGCGCGCCCGCCCGCTCATCCCCAACCTCCGGACGTACCCGTGCCGAGCGGAGCGTTCCCGGCCCGGCGCCACAGCTCCCCGAACGCCACCCCGGGCGGCACGGCCAGCGCCGTCCAGCCCGCGTCCCGCAGCCTGCCCACCCGTGCCTCCACCCGCGAGGGCCGTCCGGCCCAGAGCGCGGAGTCGAGCACGAAGGCCACCGCGGCCCCGCAGCGCGCGCGCATCTTGGCCGCCACTTCCGTCTGTACGTCGTCCAGGTCTCCGAAGAAGGCGATGAGGAGCCCGTCACCGCCGGCTCCGGCGAAGCCCCCGCCGTCGTGGCCGCCGCCGCTGCGCAGCGCGTCGTACGCGCGCGCGAGGCCGGCGCCGTCGGAGTGCCCGACGACCGCGAGGGTGTCCATCATCAGCCCGGCGGCCTCCGCGGACTCCTGCCCGCCGGAGGAGAAGCCGCCGCTGCCACCGCTGCCGGGCGCCGAGGTCCCCGAGTCGGTCAGCAGCCGCGCCGAGAAACCCTGTTCGAGCAGGTGCACCAGGGTCGAAGCGGCCCCGGACACCGCCCACTCGAAGGCGGAGTCCGGTCCGGCGCCCTCGAAGGCGGCCCCGCGGGTGTCCAGCAGGACCGTGGCCTTGCTGCGCTGCGGCTGCTCCTCGCGGCGCACCATCAGCTCGCCGTAGCGGGCGGTGGAGCGCCAGTGCACCCGCCGCAGGTCGTCGCCGCGCCGGTAGGTCCGCGGGATCACGTCGTCGTCGCCGGCCAGGGCCAGCGAGCGGCGGCTGCCGTCGCCGTAGCCGGAGGTCTCGCCGGTCAGCCGGACCGGGACCAGCGGCTCGGTGCGCGGGATGACGGTGAGCGTGTCGTACGTGCTGAACGAGCGGGTCAGCTCGACCAGGCCGAAGGGGTCGGTCAGCCGCAGCTGGAGGGGGCCCAGCGGGTAGCGGCCGCGCAGGTCGGAGCGGACCCGGTAGGAGACCTCGCGGCGCCCGCCCGGTTCGACCCGGTCCAGGACGAAGCGGGGCCGGGGGCCGAGGACGTACGGCACCCGGTCCTGGAGCATCAGCAGTCCGGTGGGCAGCCGGGAGACGTTCTCCATGCGCAACCGGACCCGGGCCTCGGAGCCCGCGGGCACCCGCATCGGGGTCAGCCGGCGGCTGCCGGAGACCCGGTGGCGGGTGCGGTGCAGCGCGAGGACGCAGATCAGCGGCAGGACGGCGAGCAGCAGACCGACCCGGAGCAGTTCGCCCTGGCCGAGTACGTACGCGCACAGCGCGGCGGCGACCCCGGCGGCCAGGAAGGACCGGCCGCGGGTGGTCAGCCCCGCCAGCGAGGCGCGCAGCCCGCCGGCGCCCCGGCTCTCGCCGCCGGCGCCGCGCGGGGCACCGGCGCTCATCAGAAGCTCCGGATGCCCGCGCCGGGCGGCATCTCGCCGCGGGCGTGCGCGGCGGGGACGGGGGTGCGCTGGAGGATGTCGTGGACGACCTGCTCGGCGGTGCGCCGGTTCAGCTGGGCCTGCGCGGTCGGCAGGAGCCGGTGCGCGAGGACGGGGGCGGCCAGCGCCTGCACGTCGTCGGGCAGTACGTAGTCCCGGCCGGACAGCGCGGCGGAGGCCTTCACGGCGCGCAGCAGGTGGAGGGTGGCGCGCGGCGAGGCGCCCAGGCGCAGGTCCGGGTGGCTGCGGGTCGCGGAGACCAGGTCGACGACGTAGCGCCGGACGGGCTCGGCGACGTACACCTCGCGGACGGCCTCTATCAGCTTGACGATGTCGTGGGCGTGCGCGACGGCCTGGAGGTCGTCGAGCGGGGAGATCCCGCCGTGTACGTCGAGCATCTGGAGCTCGGCGTCGGGGCTCGGGTAGCCGACGGAGACGCGGGCCATGAAGCGGTCGCGCTGGGCTTCGGGGAGGGGGTAGGTGCCCTCCATCTCCACCGGGTTCTGGGTGGCGACCACCATGAACGGGCTCGGCAGCGTGTAGGTCGTGCCGTCGATGGTGACCTGGCGCTCCTCCATCGACTCCAGCAGCGCGGACTGGGTCTTCGGCGAGGCGCGGTTGATCTCGTCGCCGATGACGATCTGCGCGAAGATCGCGCCCGGCTTGAACTCGAACTCGCGGCGCTGCTGGTCGTAGATGCTGACACCGGTGATGTCGGAGGGCAGCAGGTCCGGCGTGAACTGGATGCGCTGCACCGAGCAGTCGATGGACTTCGCCAGCGTCTTGGCGAGCATCGTCTTGCCGACGCCGGGGACATCCTCGATCAGCAGGTGCCCCTCGGCGAGCAGCACGGTCAGCGCGATGCGTACGACCTCGGGCTTGCCCTCGATCACGCTCTCGACGGAGTGGCGCACCCGCTCCGCCGTGCTCGTCAGATCAGCGAGGCTCGCTCGGTCGTCATACGTCGTCACCTGGTTCTCCTCGGCCCTTTCCGCAGGGCCGACGCCCTCAGCGCACTCCGGCCCACCCCGACACGGACGCCGGCCCGGACGGTTTTCCGGGCGGCGTCTTCCCGCATTCTTGACGGCGTCCAGGCCTTGTGTCACTCACGAGGCGGGATCGATCTCCCGCAGGAGTCCGGTGTGCACGTCGAAGACGAAGCCTCGCACATCGTCGCGGTGGGGCAGGAAGGGGTTCGTCCGGACCCGCTGCATGGACTGGCGGACGTCCTGGTCCACGTCCCGGAAGGCCTCGACGGCCCAGGCGGGGCGCTGGCCGACCTCGTCCTCCAGCTCGTGCCGGAAGTCCTCGGTCAGGCTTTCGAGACCGCAGCCCGTGTGGTGGATCAGTATCACCGTGCGGGTGCCCAGGGCGCGCTGGCTGATCGTGAGCGACCGGATGGTGTCGTCGGTGACGACGCCGCCCGCGTTGCGGATGGTGTGGCAGTCTCCGAGCTCCAGGCCGAGGGCCTTGTGCAGGTCGAGGCGGGCGTCCATGCAGGCCACGACGGCCACGTGCAGGACGGGACGGGCGTCCATTCCGGGATCCGCGAATTCCGCGGCGTACGCGCGGTTCGCCGCCACCAGCCGGTCCGTGACGGAGCCGCCGCTGGATGCCTGGGGGGTGGTCTCTGCGGGCAGGGATGCGGAAGTCGTCATGCATACGACGTTAGTGGTCACCGCTGGTAAAGGCACGGAGTGAGGGTGGACAAAGAACGTCAACCGTCCTTGTTGTGAGCTAACCCACAGGGGTGAGGGGGTGGCGGCCATATGGGTGAATAGCGGCTTTTGCGGGTTCCGTACGAGTGGAGCGCACGGCGCGCGGGGCGGTTCGTTGACCGCGGCGACCGTTGCACTAAAGTGGCGCGAACCGGCCGGAGCCCGGCCCTGACCGGCCGCCCGGCCCCCTGGTAACACTCCGCGTGCGCGGCGCGGCGTATGCCTGCCGCGCCGTTATCTGAGAGGGCGCTTTGACTAGCGAGTCCCGACATGTCCCGGTGATGCTCCAGCGGTGCCTGGACCTGTTGGCCCCGGCGCTGGAGAGGCCCGGGGCCGTCGTCGTCGACTGCACCCTCGGCCTCGGCGGCCACAGCGAGGCCCTGCTGACCCGGTTCCCCGAGGCGCACCTGATCGGCCTCGACCGCGACAAGGAGGCCCTGCGGCTCTCCGGCGAGCGGCTCGCGCCCTTCGGTGACCGCGCCACCCTCGTCCACGCCGTCTACGACGAGCTGCCCGACGTGCTGGACCGGCTGGGCATCCCCGCCGTCCAGGGCGTCCTCTTCGACCTGGGCGTCTCGTCCATGCAGCTCGACGAGGCCGACCGCGGGTTCGCGTACGCGCAGGACGCGCCGCTGGACATGCGGATGGACCAGACGACCGGGATGAGCGCCGCCGAGGTCCTCAACACGTACCCGCCGGGCGAGCTCGTACGGATCCTGCGCCAGTACGGCGAGGAGAAGCAGGCCAAGCGGATCGTCTCGGCGGTCGTCCGCGAGCGGGAGAAGGAGCCGTTCACGAACAGCGCGCGACTGGTCGAGCTGATCCGCGACGCGCTGCCGCAGGCGGCGAAGCGGACCGGCGGCAACCCGGCCAAGCGGACCTTCCAGGCGCTGCGCATCGAGGTCAACGGCGAGCTGTCGGTCCTGGAGCGGGCGATCCCGGCGGCCGTGGAGCGGATCGCGGTGGGCGGCCGGATCGCCGTGCTCTCGTACCACTCGCTGGAGGACCGGCTGGTCAAGCAGGTCTTCGCGGCGGGCGCCGCATCGACGGCGCCGCCGGGGCTGCCGGTGGTGCCGGAGAAGTACCAGCCCAAGCTGAAGCTGCTCACCCGGGGCGCGGAGCTGCCCACGGAGGAGGAGATCGCCGAGAACCGGCGGGCCGCGCCGGCCCGCTTCCGCGGGGTCGAGCGCATCCGGGAGGCGCGGCTGTGAGCAGAGCCGGGGGACTGGGGCGGCTGCGCGGCGGCTCCTCGGGGCAGGCGGCGCGGATGCCGTTCGTCCTGCTGGTGGTGGCGCTGCTGGCCGGTGGGCTGATCAGCCTGCTGCTCCTGAACTCGGCGCTCAACCAGGGCTCCTTCCAGCTGAGCCGGCTGAAGAAGGAGACCACCGCGCTCACGGACGAGGAGCAGGCGCTCCAGCGGGACGTGGACGGGTACTCGGCGCCGGACGCCTTGCAGCGGCGGGCCCACGAACTCGGCCTGGTCCCGGGCGGCAGCCCGGTCTTCATCGGCCCGGACGGCAAGGTGGCGGGAACGGCGGCCCCCGCGGAACCCCCGCCGCCCCCGTCGACGCAGCCGTCCCCGGCCGCCGCCGCGGGCTCCGCCCCGGCCGGTGCCCCCGGCGCTCCCCAGTCCGCCGCCCCGGGCACCGCCCAGGCCGGCGCCCCCGGCTCCCCCCCGGCCGGCACCCCGGGCGGTGCCCCGGCGGGCGCGCCGCAGGCCGGGCAGCCCGCGCCGGGCGGTGTCCCCCAGTCCAACCCGACCTCCGGAAGGTGACGTCGTGACGCGGACCCTCCCCCAGCTCTCGCCGGGGGTACCCCCGGCGGGGCCTTCCCCCCGCACCGGCGCGGCGGTGGGGGCGTGAGCGCCCCGGGCGGGCGGCGCGTGCCCGGGCCCGGGCCGGGGCGGGCGCGAGCCACCTCGCGGCCCGCCACACGGCGGCCCGGCCCCGCGAGGCAGCCGCACACCATCCGGCTCGGCAGCCCCAAGCCCCGGCTGCGGCTCGTCAGCGTCGGGCTGACCCTCGTCATGCTCGCCTTCGTCGTGCGGCTGCTCCAGGTGCAGGCCGTCGACGCCTCCGCGTACTCCGCCAAGGCCTCCGAGAACCGCTTCGCCAGCTACACCCTCGCCGCCGAGCGCGGCGAGATCACCGACCGCAAGGGCGTCGCCCTCGCGACCAGCGTCGACGCGTACGACATCACCGCCGACCCGAAGATGTTCACCCCGCAGGACAGCAAGGCCCCGGACGCCCCCGAGCAGGCCGCCGCCCTCCTCGCGCCGATCCTCGGCAAGGACGCCAAGGAACTCACCGCCCGCCTCAAGACCAAGAACACCCGCTACGTGATCCTGGCCCGCCGCCAGACCCCCCAGGTCTGGAACCAGATCAAGGACCTCAAGCGGGTCTTCGCCGACAAGGCGGCCGCCGACAAGAAGAACAACGGCCCCGGCGCCAACGTCCTCGCCGGCGTGTTCAACGAGGACAGCAGCAAGCGCGTGTACCCCAACGGGGACCTGGCCGCCGGGATACTGGGCTACGTCAACGCCGAGGGCAAGGGCGCCGGCGGCCTGGAGTCCTCCCTCGACAAGAAGCTGTCCGGCAAGGACGGCGCGATCACGTACGCCCAGTCCGGCGGCCGCCGCGTGCCCACCGCCGGGTCCAGCGAGAAGCCCGCCGTACCCGGCGAGGACGTCGAGCTGACCATCGACCGCGACATCCAGTGGGCGGCGCAGAGCGCCATCAGCGAGCAGGTCGCCAAGTCCGAGGCCGACCGCGGCTACGTCGTCGTCCAGGACGCCCGCACCGGTGAGGTGCTGGCCATGGCCAACGCCCCCGGCTTCGACCCCAACGACCTGTCGAAGGCCAGTTCCGCCGCCATGGGCAACGCGGCCCTCCAGGACGTGTACGAGCCCGGCTCCACCGCCAAGGTGATGTCGATGGCCGCCGTGCTGGAGGAGAAGAAGGCCACCCCCGAGACCCACGTCGAGGTCCCCAACCGGCTGCACCGCGGCGACCGGCTGTTCAAGGACGACATCGACCACCCGACCTGGTACCTGACCCTCAACGGGGTCCTCGCCAAGTCCTCCAACATCGGCACCATCCTGGCCACCGGCCAGCTCGGCGCCACCCAGCCCGAGGCCAACCGGGTCCTCTACTCCTACCTGAACAAGTTCGGCATCGGGCAGCCCACCGGCCTGAACTACCCGGGCGAGTCCCGCGGCATCCTCGCCCGGCCCGAGGCCTGGTCCACCTCCCAGCAGTACACGATCCCTTTCGGCCAGGGCCTGTCCCTCAACGCCATGCAGGCGGCCTCCGTGTACTCGACGATCGCCAACGGCGGGGTACGGATCGCACCCACCCTGGTCCGCGGCACCAAGGGCCCCGACGGCCGCTTCACCCCGGCCCCGGCGCCCGAGCAGACCCGCGTGATCAGCCAGGACACCGCCAAGACCCTGTCCCAGATGCTGGAGTCGGTCGTCGACGACCAGGAGGGCACCGGCACCAAGGCCCGCATCCCCGGCTACCGGGTCGGCGGCAAGACCGGCACGTCCAACCGGGTGGATCCGGCCACCGGCCGCTACAAGGGCTACACGGCCTCCTTCGCCGGATTCGCGCCCGCCGACAACCCGCGGATCACCGTGTACTGCGCCATCCAGAACCCCACCAAGGGCAGCTACTTCGGCGGCCAGATCTGCGGCCCGATCTACAAGAAGGTCATGGAGTTCGCGCTCAAGACCCTCCAGGTCGCCCCCACCGGAACCGCCCCCGCCGGGCTCCCGGTCACCTTCGACTCCGGCCCCGCACCCGCCCCCCAGCCCCCCACAG
>NZ_LGDB01000249.1:0-161049 GCF_001279655.1 Streptomyces sp. WM6372
AGCGGTCACGTCGGGGGCGGGGTCACCGGCGGGGGCCCGGAGGGTGGAGCGGGCAGTCCTCCGCTGGCGGGCTGGGCGGGCCAGGGCTCCCCGGTCCCGCCGCGGGGAGCCCCGTACGCCCCGCCGCCGGGGTATCCGTACGCGCAGCAGCCGGGGTACCCGTACGCGCAGCCGGTTCCGGCGCAGGCTTACCCGTACGGGTGGGGCCATCCGCAGGTTCCGCCGCCGCGCGTCGAGCCGTCGCGGGGCCGGAAGGTCCTGCGCGGCCTCTACAACCCGTTCTACGCCGCCCAGTCGGCCTTCCGTCCTTCGCGTCCCGGGATCGTGCACGATCCCGAGGTCCGCAAGCTCCAGCTGTGGCGGACCGCGCTGGGGCTGGCGGCCTGGGTGGGCCTGATGGTCGCGTACAAGGCGGTCGTCAGCGCCGACGACGTCAAAGCCGTGGCGGACGACCGGCTCGACCAGAGCTGGTCCAGCGTCCTGGTGCTGGTCTGCACGTTCCCCGTGGTGGTCGGCGCGTTCGTCGCGGCCGCGCGGGGCGGGTTGCGGCGCGTCTACCTGCGACGGGCCCTGCGTTCACTCGGCGCGGTGCTGGCCATCATGGCCTCCATGGGCACGTCGGCGCTCGCGATGGCGCCGGAGTTGGCGGGGTTCCGGGACGCCGTCGGGCTGCCGGGAAAGATCGTCATCGGGGTGCTGTGCCTGTGGTCGATCGGTTTCGCCCTCTACGGCATCGGCCTGTCACTCGTCCACGTCTTCCGTACCGCCGACATCCACGAGGTGGTGCCGCCGATCCTCGCCGGGATCCTGGTGTGGGAGATGGCGCTCCTGGATGTGGTCACCGGCGCATACCCCCAGGTCCCGGCGGGCGCCCGGGCGGTCTTCATCCTCGGCGCACCCGTCACCGTCACGGCCCTGTCCTGGTGGGAGATGCACCGGCTGCGCCGCCACCACGGGCTGACGGTCCGTAACGCGCTGGGGCGCTGACGGGCCGACCGTTGCCGGCCGTGCGGTCGCCGGTCAGGCGCCACAGGTGCAGCCGGTGGTGGTGCCGGTGGTGGTGCGGGCAGTGGTGCGGGCGGTGGTGCCGCAGCACTCCTGCGGCGTCCCGTCGGCGCCCTCGCCGAGGGTGTCGGCGTCGGCCTTGACCACGTACACCTCCCACGGCTCCTTTCCGGGGCCGGTGACCCACACCTTGTCCTGGAGGGCGTAGCAGCAGGAGGTGTCGTTCTCCGCGAACGTCGCCAGGCCCGCTTCCCGGAGGCGGGCCGCGGCGGCGTCGACGTCCTCGGTGGAGCCGACCTCGACGCCGAGGTGGTCGAGGCGGGTCCCCTCGCCCGCCCCGCCCTCGATGAGGACGAGCTTGAGCGGCGGCTCGGTGATCGCGAAGTTGGCGTAGCCCTCGCGGCGCTTGGCGGGTCGGGTGTTGAAGAGCTTGGAGTAGAAGGCGATCGAGCCTTCGAGGTCGGCGACGCGCAGGGCGAGCTGGACACGTGACATGACGGTCTCCGATCGGGGCGCAGCTTGTTTCGACGCTTGTCGATACAGTTGACGTTGCCACCCGATTAGATGGGTGTCAACATAGAGGGATGTCGAAACAAGCCGGTCTGCCGGTGCTCGGGCAGGACGACGCGACGTGCTGCGTGCCGATGGTGCGCGAGCCGCTGGACGAAGGGGCCGCGGCCGAGCTGTCGCGGATGTTCAAGGCGCTCTCGGATCCCATCCGCCTGCGGCTGCTCTCGCTGATCGCCTCGTACGAGGGCGGCGAGGCGTGCGTGTGCGACCTGATCGGACCGTTCGACGTCTCCCAGCCGACGATCTCCCACCACCTGAAGGTACTGAGGGAGGCCGGGCTGGTCGGCTCGGAGCGGCGGGGCACATGGGTGTACTACTGGGTACTGCCCGAGACCCTGGCCAGGCTGTCCGCCCTGCTGGAGGTTCCTGCCGCGCCCGTGAGGGCCGCAAGGTGAGAGCCGGGGCGCCGCCGGTCCGGCGCGCTGCCGCCGACCCGGAGGTGACCATCGGCCGCACCTCCACCGACACCTCCGCCGGGATCGTCCCCGCCTCCGTCCCCGCACCGACCCGACCTGCCGAAGAAAGTGCCCTGATCCCATGAGCGCCTCCGCCGTCCCGTCCGTGCTGTTCGTCTGCGTGCACAATGCCGGCCGCTCCCAGATGGGCGCCGCCTTCCTCACCCACCTGGCCGGGGACCGGGTCCACGTCCGTTCCGCCGGTTCCGCGCCCGCCGACGCCGTGAACCCGGCCGTGGTGGAGGCCATGGCCGAAGTCGGCATCGACATCTCCGCCCAGACGCCGAAGGTGCTCACCGTGGAGGCGGTGCGGTCCTCCGACGCCGTGATCACGATGGGCTGCGGGGACGCCTGCCCGTACTTCCCCGGCAAGCGGTACCTGGACTGGAAGCTGGAGGACCCGGCCGGGCAGGGAGTGGCGGACGTACGCCCGATCCGGGACGAGATCGAACGCCGCATCCGCGGCCTGCTCACCGAGCTCGGCATCGAGGCCGTGGCGTGACCGCGGCCCCTTCGGGCGTGCGCATCACGGCGATGCGGCCGGAGCAGGCCTCGCAGGTCCTGGCGATCTACCAGCTCGGCATCGACGCGGGCAACGCCACCTTCGAGACCTCGGCCCCGACCTGGGAGGCGTTCGACGCCGCCAAGCTGCCCGGGCACCGCCTGGCCGCCCTCGATGACGGCAGCGGCCGGGTTCTGGGGTGGGCAGCCGTGGTCCCGGTCTCCGACCGGTGCGCGTACGCCGGTGTCGTCGAGCACTCCGTCTACGTCCACCCCGCCGCCCAAGGCCGGGGTGTGGGCCTGGCGTTGCTGGACGCCCTGCTCGCCTCCACCGACGCCGCGGGCATCTGGACGGTGCAGTCCGGCATCTTCCCGGAGAACACCGCCAGCCTCGCCCTGCACCGGCGGGCCGGATTCCGCATCATCGGCACCCGAGAGCGGATCGGCCGCCACCACGGGAGGTGGCGCGACGTCGTCCTGGTCGAACGCCGCAGCCCCACCGTGGACTAGAGGCGCGAACTCGCGAACTTCCGCCAGCACGCTGCTCGTTGGTACGTCCGGCCGTGGCGTGCGCGTCGAACCGGGCGGGCAGGGCCTGCGCGGTCCGGGTGTGCCGGCCGGCGATCTCGCCGGGTCACTTGGCCGCCAGGTCGCTCCTGATCACGGACACGGCCGCGGCCAGTCGGCCGATGCCCTTCTGCACCTCGCGTATGCCCGCCGAGGCCCGGGCTTCCTCCTTGTTGCCGGCCCCGGCGGCGCACTCGTTGCCTCCGTGGTCGAAGGCGGTCAGGGCTTCCTTCCAGAGGCCCTGGGCGTTCTTGCTCGGGAGGGTGTCGAGATTCTTGACCTTCGCCACTTCCGTCAGCAGCTCCTGGCAAGCGGGGCCCCACGTGTCCATCGGGCGCATGCTCACGTCGTTGACCCGGGCCGAGGTGTCGGACAGGCCCTTGACCCTTGCCTCGCCACCGGAGGACCACCAGTCCTTCAGTTCCTCGGCCGGGGTCGAACTACAGCCGGCGAGCAGCACGGCCGTGGCGACGGCGGTGGTGGCGACAGCGCGTGTGCGGACGCGGAAATGCATGGGCCCCCCTTGTTCGATGGTGCCGATGCTGTCAGCAACCTCCGGGCGGGGCGGGGCCAATGCCGGAACTCCCGGCGGCCGGGCGTCCGGGCGGGGGGGCGGGGGTCAAGCGCGGCAGCGGAGCATCTCCAGTGGGGGGTTGGTGTGGAAGTCCGCCCAGAACTCCGCGCCGTACTCGCGTACGCCGGCCTCCGACACCGGGATCGCAGCCCAGGTCAGGTCGGTGAATCCGGCCGCCCGCAGGCAGTCCTCGTACACCTCGCGGCGCGGACGGTTCGCGATGAACGAGACCGGCGGGTCGAGGAGCGCGGTGGTGCGGACCCGCGGTCCCGTCTCGCCCTCCTCGCCCGTCAGCTCGCTGAGGAACCCGTACTTCTCCGGGGTCGGCCCGTCGAAGCTGAAGTCGGGCGACTGGTTGAGCAGGAAGAGCTCGCCGCCCGCCTTCAGGCTCCGGTGCACGGCCCGGCACATCAGCTCCGTGGTGGCGATGTCCGGCGCGTAGTTGAGCAGCTGGACCGCCAGCGCGATGTCGAACCGCTGCCCGAGGGAACGGAGTTCGGACACGTCGCCCACCTCGTAGCGCACGCCCAGCGGCTCCCGCTCCTCCAGCGCCTGCGCCACGGAGACCATCTCACCCGAGATGTCGATGCCGAGCACCTCCGTGGCGCCGCGCCGCTTGAACTCCCTGCTGTAGAAACCGGTTCCGGAGGCCAGGTCGAGGATCGACTTGCCGGTCACGTCGCCGACCAGGGCCAGGAAGCCGGGTACCACCGCGTACTGCTCCAGCGGCAGTGCCTTGAAGCCCTCGTACGCTTCGCCGATCTCGTCGTACTGCTGCACGCCCATCGCGTGTCCTTCCCCGTGTGTGGTCATGTCCTCGGCCCCGGGCGGTCCCCGTCATCGGGGCCCGCCGCGAGGTCTGCTCGGCAGTCTCTCCACATCCCGGCAGGCTGCCGTACTGGCAGAACCCACGAAGATCCGGATCCCGTCCCGGTCTCCCGTACGGGTCAACGGTCGGTCAGCAGTGCTCTGGCGATGGCCGCCTGGGCCGGATCCATCGAGGTCCCGCCGTCTTGGACGTCCCACAGTGCGTTCTGCAGGACCCGGCCGAGCGTCCACCCGGCCGCGCGCCGCCTGTCGAGCCCGAGGACCTCGGTCATCAGGTCGAAGCGCCGCCGGACCGCTCGCGCGACGTCCCCCGAAGCCGCCACCTCGTCCCAGCGGTTCCGGAGGGCGGGCAGCAGGTCGAATCCAGGGTCTCCGGCGAGGGGTTTGGGGTCGATGGCCAGCCAGGGCTCACGCTCTGCGGCGGCGGCGCCGAGGGGAGCCAGGACGTTGTCGTAGTGCAGGTCCCAGTGCAGGAGGCGATCACCCGGCTCGTCGCAGAGCTCCCGCATCGCCGCCGCGCAGGTCTGCGCCAGTCGGCGGTCCGCGGGATCCGCGAGGCGCGTCAGTGCCACCGGCGCCGCTCGAAGCATGGCCGCCGCGATGTCGGCCAGACGGCGTACGCCTTCGGGGGCCGGCAGGGCGACCAGACGGGACAAGACCTCGGACAGGACCCGCACGGCAGTCATGTCGTCCTCGACGGCGGCCAGCGAACGGCCGGCGTCGAGGCGCTCCAGCAGCATGGCGCCGGTGCCGGGGTCGGCTTCGAGGAGCGAGACCGCGCCCTTTCCCGCCCATGCGGTCAGGGCCAGTGGTTCGCCCCGCGTCTCGTCGTCCACGGGCTGGAGCTTGAGCACGGCCAGCGCGCCGTCGGCGCGGACGACCGGAAGCACGAGAGCGACCGCGCCATGGCGCGGCGCCCCGTCGGGACGCAGCTCCCAGCGGTCCAAGCAGTCCGCGGCCAGCGCGGGAAGCCCGGCGATCCACGCTGCGCGGTGAGAGGCCGCGAGTGCCTCCGGGACGCGGATTCGGGAAGGGGTCACGGCAACATGCTGCCAGCCGGCACGTACGGGGCACACGCCTGTCGAAGGCCATGAGCGACGCCGTCGATCCGCCGCTGCTCCCGCTGCCGGATCGAGTTGCGGAGCTTCTGTCCGAGCTGGGAAGTCCACCGCAGCTGGCGGCTCACCTGCGTGCCGTCCATGACGTCGCGCACCAGCTGGTCGAGTGGCTGGAACAGCGCTACCCCGCCGTGGAGTTCGACCGCGGGGCGGTGCTCTTCGGGGCGGCGACGCACGACATCGGAAAGACGGTGCACGTCCGCGAGCTCTCCCGGCCCGGATCCGTGCATGAAGACGCGGGGCGGACCCTTCTGCTCGCCCAGGGCGTCAGCCCGGAACTGGCCCGCTTCGCCGCGACGCACGCGTCGTGGACGGATTCGGGTGCCGGTGTGGAAGACCTGTTGGTGAGCCTCGCCGACAAGGTCTGGAAGAACAAGCGTGTTCCCGACCTGGAGGATCTCGTCGTGGCCCGGCTGGCCGAAGCCACTGACCGGGCGGCATGGGAGGAGTTCATCGCGCTCGACGAGGTCCTCGCCCGCATCGGCGACGGGGCCGACGGGCGCCTCGCGTTCCAGGCGTCCTTCCCGATCCACGGCTGAGGGCTCAGGTCTGCCGGGTCGTTCCGGCCGGCAGGCTTTCGCGGGCCTCATGGCGGTGGGTCGGGCGTCGAGGCGGGGGCGTCCTGCGTGATGGTCCGGCCGGTACCGCTTCCTGAAGCTCACGCGCCGTCCTGGCCGGTCTCGGCGGTCAGGGAGCGCAGGGCTCGCCGGGCCGTCGCGCGGAGGTGGCGGACGACCTCCGGGTCCGCGTCGAGGGCGTAGTCGGCGCCCAGGGTCGCGAGGGTCTGCGCGATGTGGGTCAGGGAGTCGTCGGAGGCGTCGACGAGGCAGGTGTCTGCGGTCCCGGGACGGATACGGGCGGCCAGGCCCCGGGTGTGGGCGCGTACGTGCTCGGCGGACGCCTGGACGGTGGCGACGGCCCGGTACCGGGTGGGGGCCGCCGCGAGCCGGTCGGCGACGAAGGCCGCGGGGTCCTCTCCGGGCACGGGGCGGGGAGGGACGCGGCGGCCGGTCGGGGTCGGATCGGACATCCGGTCGAGACGGAAGACGCGCCAGTCGTCCTGGGCGACGTCATGGGCGAGCAGGTACCAGAGGCTCCCCGAGGCGACCAGGTGACAGGGCTCCGCACGGCGGGACGCGGTCGCGCCGTGGCGGGTGGTGTAGTCGAAGGTGAGGATCTCGTGGTCGCGGCACGCGACGGCGAGCGTGGCGAGGAGCGGCGGCAGGTCCGTACCGGAGGCGAGGCGGTAGCCGCCGCCGTGACCGCGGGCGCTGTCGACGGGGTAGCCGAGCTCGCGCAGCCGGTCGACGTCGCGGCGTACGGTGCGCACGGTCACCCCGAGCCGGCCGGCCAGGTCGAGGCCGGCCCACTCCCGCCGGGTCTGCAGCAGGGACAGCAGGCGCAGCATCCGGGCGGTCGCGTCACTCGTCATGCCGTCCACTATGGCCGCGTCAAAGGACACGCTCTGTCCTGAAAGCCAAGCCTCCTAGGCCGGGATCTGCCCCTTACGCAGCGCATCGGGAGGTTCCCATAAAGATCACGAGGGCGCGAAGCAGTCCGGAGGGCGCCGTCCACGCCGCACCGGGATCGGCCTAGACCACCGGGGGGTTGAGCCGGGCGAAGCCCTCCTGGCGCCGGTACGGGAAGTACGGGTACGGGGCCGGGCGGCTGCTCGCCGCGTCGAGCCGCGCCATCTGCTCGGGGGTGAGCGTCCAGCCGACCGCCCCGAGGTTCTGTCGCAGTTGTTCCTCGTTGCGGGCCCCGATGATGACGGAGGACACGGTCGGCCGCTGCAACAGCCACCGGAGGGCGATCTGCGGGATCGCCTTCCCGGTCTCCTGCGCGATCTCGTCCAGCGCGTCGACCACACGGTAGAGGTGCTCGTCCTCCACCGGCGGCGCGTAGTCGGCGGTGTCGTGCAGTCTGCTGCCTGCGGGCAGCGGCGCGCCGCGGCGGATCTTGCCGGTGAGCCGCCCCCAGCCGAGGGGGCTCCAGACGATCGCGCCCATGCCCTGGTCGAGGCCGAGCGGCATCAGTTCCCATTCGTAGTCGCGGCCGATGAGCGAGTAGTACACCTGGTGGGCGACGTAGCGCTCGCGGCCGCGGCGGTCGGCGGTGGCGAGGGATTTCATCGCCTGCCAGCCGGAGAAGTTGGAGATGCCCAGGTGACGGATCTTCCCGGCCCGGACCAGGTCGTCCAGCGTGGACAGCACCTCCTCCACCGGGGTGCCGGCGTCGAAGGCGTGCAGCTGGAAGAGGTCGATGTGGTCGGTGTCGAGGCGGCGCAGGGCGTCCTCGACGGAAGTGATCAGACGGGACCGCGAGGTGCCCGCGTCGCCGGGGCCGTCGCCCATGGGCAGGCCGGCCTTGGTGGAGATGAGCACCTGGTCGCGGCGCCCCTTGAGGGCCGCCCCCAGCACCTCCTCCGACGCGCCGTCGGAGTAGACGTCGGCGGTGTCGAACATGGTGATCCCGGCATCAATGCAGATGTCCACGAGGCGGCGCGCCTCTTCCACACCCGTACTGCCCCAGGCACCGAAGAGCGGCCCCCGGCCGCCGAAGGTGCCGGCGCCGAAGCTGAGCGCCGGAACCTGAAGTCCGGACGCGCCCAGTCGCCGGTACTCCATGTCGTTCATGCCCTTCACGTCCTTCATGGCGATCCCCTCCCCCACGCGGCTCACTAATGGGGCCATGGTTCCGTTAAGATGGCGTCAGCCTAGCAAGGCTCGGCGACTAATGGAACTGGAGTCCCGTTATGGAGTTCGTGGAAACCGACTCGGATCCGGGGACCACCCGGCCCGGAGGGCGCACGGCGAGGGTGCGTGCGGCGGTGCTGCGTGCCACCGCGGACGTCTTGGCCGAGCAGGGCTTCGCCCACCTGGACCTCGCCGACATCGCGCGCCGCGCGGAGGTCGGGAAGACGACCGTCTACCGGCGCTGGGGGACGGCCGCCGGTCTCGTGACCGACCTGCTGCTGGACATGGCACAGCATTCGGACCCCCGTACGGAGACGGGCTCGCTGCTCGGGGACCTCAGGGCCAACGCCGCTCTGGTGCAGCGGACGCTGTCCGATCCGCGGCGGGGGGCCCTGTTCAAGGCGGTGATCGCGGCCGCCACCTGCGACCCGAAGGCGGCGGAGGCCCTGCACGGCTTCTACGCCACCCGCGTCGGGGAATGGGCGCCGTGCGTCGAAGAGGCCGCCGCCCGCGGGGAGGTGCCCGAGGGGACCGATCCGCACGAGGTGATCCGCGCGGCGTCCGCCCCGCTCTACTACCGCCTCCTGACCACCGCCCTCCCGCTCGACGCGGCCGCCGCCGACCGCGCCGCGACGGCCGCGGCGGTGGCCGCGCGGGCGGGGGCGTACGTACGGGTACGGGAGGCGTAGCGGCCGGCGACGGCGGCCGGCCCCGCCCTTAAGGCGCGGTGCGGGCCGGGAACGTGAAGCCGTAGCCCTGCGCGGTGAGCCAGGGCAGGTACTGCTTGAGCGCCGCGACCGTCTCACTGCGGTCGCCGCCTCCGTCGTGGAAGAGGACGGTCGGCTGCCGGGGCAGCTTCTCCTCCACCGCGGCGACGATCGCCGGCAGACCCGGCCGGCTCCAGTCCTTGGGGTCCACGCTCCAGCCCAGCGGCCGCATCCCGCTCGCGGCGGCTATCGCACGGCTGTCGGGAGTGAAGGCACCACCCGGCGCGCGGTAGTAGTTGACGGCGACTCCCGGCACGGCCCGCTCGATCATGGCCTTGCCGTCCAGGATCTGCTGCCGCTGGTACGCGACGGGCTTGTGGTCCATCGTCACGTCGTGGTCGACGGAGTGGTCGCACAGCTGGTGCCCGTCGGCGGCGACCGCACGCACGAGGGCCGGGTACTTCTGCGCCTTGGTTCCGATCATGCAGAAGGTGGCCTTGACGTGATTCTCCCGCAGCACCTTGAGGACCTGCGGAGTCCAGCGGGGGTCCGGGCCGTCGTCGATGGTGATGGCCACGTTGCGACCGGGGCCCTGGGCGAGGCGCGAGATGCCCATCGGGAGCGGCGTGGCGCCCTGGGCGCCCCGGGCGGATCCGGAGACGCCCGAGGACCGGCCCGCCGAGCCGTCCGTGGCGGCGAGGGCCGGCGCACCGGCGGCCGCGAGCAGGCCGAGGACGGCCGCGGACACGGCGGATCCCGCCCGACGCCGACGACGGCGTGCGGGATTGCTGGTGATACCCATGGACGCGCTCTTCCTTTGCGCTCGACCCCCGGAACTCACGATTCCGATCCAGGGTAGGTCACTCGTACGGGCCCCTCCCTCCGCCGAACGGCCGACCCGGACCGCCGGCGAAGGCCGGAGAACCGCACGGATCCGGACAAGCCGAATGACCTTCAGGTGAACGCGGGACGCGCAAGGGCAGGTCAGCGAGCCGGATCCGGGCGCCGACCGGGGCGTCACCCCCTGTTTCCGAGCGGATACGGAGCGAGTGCACCCCCTGCGAGCTGCCCGAACGACCATTCGTTATCCGATATTCGAACGAGGTGTCCGTAAAACGACCACCGATATGCGGTCCGCCTTCGCCTCGGACAGACTCAGCCACATCGGAGCGCGACAACGCAAGAAAATGTCGCGCTTGACCTTCGAATCGAATGTGAGTCCCTGTCGTGCGCTATCGCTCCGTTGCCGTCTCCGCAGCCGCCGCCGTCCTGTGCCTGGCCGGTGCAGCCGGAATGGCGGAGGCCAAGCCGACCAGCCTGTACGCCCCGTCCGCCATGGTGTTCTCCATCTCCCAGGGGGACGACGCGCACACCGGCACGGTCCTCCGCGCCGCCACCCTCAGCTGCATGCCGTCCGCGCAGGGCACGCACCCCGACGCCAAGGCCGCCTGTACGACCCTGAACTCCACCGGCGGAACCTTCGACCGGCTGCTGGCCGCGCCCGACACGAACCGCGCGTGTCCGATGAACTACGCGCCCGTGACCGTGACCGCCGACGGAGTCTGGCAGGGCAGCCGGGTCGCCTGGAAGCACACCTTCGCCAACAGCTGCACCATGTCCGCGACCCTGAACGGCAACGCCGTCTTCGCGTTCTGACCCACCCGCTCCGGCCCGGCCGCCACGGGCCGGCACCCTCCCCCACCACCCCGCCCCACGCCCCGTCCCGCGTCCCCGCCGCGGAATCGGGACTAGTAGTTCGAATTTGAACGTTATGCTGTGGCCACCCTATCGAGCCAGACCATTCGAGCCACCGGGAGCGCTGCCGCATGTCCGTCCGCCGCCTGAACCACGCCGTGCTCTGGATCCGTGACGTCGAGCGCTCCGTGGCGTTCTACACCGACGTCTTCGGATTCCAGGTCGACCACCTGACCGCCGGCCGCGCCGCCTTCCTCAGCGCACCCGGCAGCCTCAACGACCACGACCTCGGACTGTTCGCGATCGGCGCCGACGCGCCCGGGCCCGAGCAGGGCCGGGTCGGCCTCTACCACCTGGCCTGGGAGGTCGGCACGCTCGGCGAGCTGGCCGAGCTGGGCCACAAGCTCAGGGAGCGCGGTGCGCTGGTCGGCGCGAGCGACCACCTCGTCTCCAAGTCCTTCTACGCCAAGGACCCGGACGGCAACGAGTTCGAGGTGATGTGGCGCGTCCCCCGCGAGGACTGGCCCGCCGAAGACGCCGACCTGCGCCCGGGACCGCTCGACCTGCCGGCCGCGATAGCGCGCTGGGGCGCGGACCTCGCGACGGGTTCGGCGGCAGGCTCCGCCACCTGAGGACCCGGACGTCCGTCCGGCGCGGGGCGCGGGTCCCGAGTGGGCGCTCCCGGCAGGTGGTCGGCTCTCAACGGCGCAGCTGCGCGTTGAGCCGGGCGGCCTGTCGCGTGAGGTGGTCGCGTTCGGGGATGTTGGGCGCTGACCGGGCGGCCCGGGCGTAGAGCCGTGCCGCGGTCACGGGGTCGCCGTCCCGCTCGTGCAGGTACGCCGCGACGGCGGTGTGCCGTGGCAGGGAGGGGTCGAGCCCCGCCAAGACGGCCAGGCCGGCCCGCGGGCCGTCGGCCTCGCCCACCGCGACGGCCCGGTTGAGGCGGGCCACCGGGCTGTCGGTGAGGCGCACCAGTTCGTCGTACCACTCGACGATCTGCACCCAGTCGGTCTCCTCGGCGGTCCGGGCGTCGGCGTGGAGCGCGGCGACGGCCGCCTGGGCCTGGAATTCGCCCAGGCGGTCGCGGACGAGGGCGGCCTGGAGCATCTCGACGCCCTCCGCGATCAGTTGGGTGTTCCACAGGCCGCGGTCCTGTTCGGCGAGCGGCACGAGCCTGCCGTCGGGGCCGGTCCGGGCCGGGCGCCGTGCGTGGTGGAGCAGCATGAGCGCCAGCAGGCCCGCGACCTCCTCGTCGCTGGTCTTGGCCGCCAGTTGGCGAGTGAGCCGGATCGCCTCGGCGGCCAGGTCGACGTCACCGGAGTAGCCCTCGTTGAAGACCAGGTAGAGCACGCGCAGCACCGTGGAGACGTCACCGGACTGGTCGAACCGGACCCCGGAGACGGTGCGCTTGGCCCTGCTGATCCGCTGGGCCATGGTCGCCTCCGGCACCAGGTAGGCCTGCGCGATCTGCCGCGTGGTCAGACCACCGACCGCGCGCAGCGTGAGCGCTACGGCCGAGGCGGGAGTCAGGGACGGGTGCGCGCACAGGAAGTACAGCTGAAGCGTGTCGTCCGCCGTCTCGCCCCGGTCGGGTACGGGCACGGGCTCGGGCTCGGCCTCGACCAGCTCCTCCCGCCGCCGCCGGGAGGCATCGGCGCGGACGGAGTCGAGGAACTTCCGCCAGGCCACCGTGACCAGCCAGCCCTTGGGGTCCTGCGGCGAGTCGTCCGGCCACCGGCGCACGGCTTCGACCAGGGCGTCTTGCACGGCGTCCTCGGCCGCCGCGAAGTCGGCTCCGCGACGGACGAGAACACCGATCACCGCGGGCACCAGCTCCCGCAGCAGCGGCTCGTTCAGGTACTTCGCCATCGGGTTCTCCTGGGTCAGGTACGGGCCCATTGTCGCTTGTCGCTGCGTTCGCTCCTGGGACGGAGCCGCGCGCGGGTTCTCGACATCCCGTCGCGAGGTTCTTCCGGCGGACTTCGAAGAACGCGGTGCTTCGGCCGGCTCTCGCTCATCGGGGGCGTAGGCCCGAGTCCTGCGCCCCCGATGACCACCGCGGATCCGACCGGCCCCGGGCAGCCCGCCGCCACCCGCCGGGAGGGCAGCGGCCGCATATCATTTCCGGGGCCCGGACAGGCCGAAGACCGAGGAGGACCTGTGGCCCAGCGCCCAGAGCGCGCGGACGCCCAGCGCAACCGAGAAGCCGTCCTGGCTGCCGCCGACGCCCTTTTCGCCGCGAGCGGCAGCCCCCACAGCGTGTCGATGGACGACATCGCGGCGGCCGCGGGAGTGGGCAAGGGCACCCTCTTCCGGCGCTTCGGCGACCGCGCCGGCCTGATCGGCGCCGTGATCGCCTCCCGCCTCGAACCCCTGCGGCAGGCCGTGCAGGAGGCACAGGAGACGGCCGGGTCCTCACCTCGGGAGCGGGTGCTCGAGCTCCTCGATGCCTCGCTGCGCTTCAAGGTCGAGAACCGCAACCTGATGTCGGCCGCCGAGGACGCCGGAGTCAGCAGCCCCTACCAGGCCGGACACTACGGCTGGTGGCACGGGACGCTGCGCGCGGCGCTGGACGAGGTGCCGGGCGTCCACGACGCGGACTTCACCGCCCACGCACTGCTGGCCGCCATCCGCGCCGACCTCGTGGCGCACCTGATCGACGAGCAGAAGATGACACCTGACGGCCTGCGGTCCGCACTCGCGGGCTACCTCGACAACGTCCTCGGCTCAGGCTCCGGCCACGGCTCCGGCTCCGGCTCCGTTTCGGGCGGCACGAAGACACCGGAAGGGAAGTCATGAGGAAGCGAACTCCTCTCCTCGTCACCGCCGGGGCGGTACTGATCGCAGGCTCCCTCGCTCCTCTCGCCCACGCCGCGCCGGCGCCGCCGGCGGGGAAGGCTCCGAAGGACTTCGTCGCGCTGTCCTCCGTTGATCCCTCGATCATCCAGGACATGCGCTATGCCACGAAGGTCAACTTCATCGGACGTCGCATCGACGGTTACCGGCAGCCCCTGTGCATCCTCACCAAGCCGACCGCCGAGGCACTGCACCGGGCTCAGGAGAAACTGCTGCCGCAGGGCTACTCGCTGAAGGTGTACGACTGCTACCGGCCTCAGCGGGCCGTCGACCACTTCGCGCGATGGGCGAAGGACCTCGATGACGACCGGATGAAGGCGGAGTTCTACCCGCGGGTCGCCAAGGACCGGCTGTTCGCGGACGGCTACATCGCGGAGAAGTCGGGCCACAGCAGGGGCAGCACGGTGGACCTGACGATCGTCAAGGTGAACTCACCGGCAGCCGTGGGCGGATCGGTGCGGCCCGGCCCTTGCTACGCACCGCAGGGCGAACGGCGGCCCGACAACTCGGTGGACATGGGGACGGGGTTCGACTGCTTCGACACGCTGGCGCACACCGACGACCCCCGGATCCAGGGCGCTCAGCGGACGAACCGGCAGTTCCTGAAGGGCACCCTGGCCGCCGAGGGCTTCGTCAACCTGCCCGAGGAGTGGTGGCACTTCACGTACAAGCCGGAGACGTTCCCCGACACGTACTTCGATTTCCCCGTGGCGCATCGATCGGTATCCGGGCACTGACTCCCGCTCGGCCGCCGGCGCAGGGCGTACGTCACCACCACGCACACTGCCGCCGCGAGGAGTGCGCGGCACCGGCGCGCCGCGGAAGAGAGCGGACGGCGGTCCGTTGCGCATCAGCCGATCGGATGACGAGCGGGAGCCGGTCCGGGGGCGGGGCGGTGGGGACGGCGGGGGGAGGATCGAGGCCGGGACAGGTGGCCGCGAGGCCGTGGAGCGGTGAGGGGTACGGGATGAAGGCCGTCGATCGTCAGTTGCTGGAGGCCGCACGGGCCGGGGACACCGTTGCCGTACGAGCGGCGGTCGAAGGGGGTGCGGACGTCGAGGCGCGCGACACGGAGCTGCGCACGCCGCTTCTGCTCGCCTCCCTCGGGAACCACGTGGAGGCGGCCCGGGTGCTCGTGGCGGCGGGCGCCGACGTCGACGCACAGGACGCCCGTCAGGACAGCGCCTGGCTGGTCACCGGGGTGACGGGCAGCGTGGCGATGCTGCGCGTGCTGCTCCCGGCGGGGCCCGACCTGCGGCGCACCAATCGGTTCGGCGGCGTGTCGCACATCCCGGCGAGCGAGCGCGGGCACGTCGCGTACGTGCGGGAGGTGCTGGCGGTGACGGACATCGACGTCGATCACGTGAACCGGCTCGGCTGGACCGCCCTGCTGGAGGCCGTGATCCTCGGCGACGGGGGCCCGGCCCACCAGGAGATCGTACGGCTGCTGCTCGCGGCGGGCGCGGACCGGGAACTGGCGGACGGCGACGGGGTGACGGCGCTCGCCCACGCGGAGAGGCGCGGGTACGCCGAGATCGCGGAGCTGCTGCGGTGAGGGCGCGCTGGGCGCGCCCGGTCGGCACGCGCCGGCCGGCGCTGGTCCTGGCCGCAGCGGCCGTGCTCGCAGGATACGCGGCGGGCGGTGGTGGCGGTGGCGGTGGCGGTGGCGGTGGCGGCGATCGTACGAGTGCCAGGGCCGGGGCCGGAGCCGCGGCGGTGCCACGGGGCGAGCCATCGGCGGCGGCCGGCGCGGCCGTGCCCACGGCGCACGGCACGCTCCTGGTCACGGACTTCGGCGGTTCGACCGTGACCTTCGTGGACCCCGCGCGCGGCCCGGTGGGCTCCGTGGAGGTGGGGACCGCGCCGTACGGGCTGGCGCTCGGCGCGGACGGGCGGGCCTGGGTCGCGACGGCGGAGGGGGTCGCGGTGGTGGACACCGCCACCGGCACGGGCCTGGGCCGCATCCCGTACCGCACCGGCAGCGGGCCCGTGACCACGGGCGAGTACCGGGGCGGCGGGATGGGCATCGCGCTCGCCCCCGACGGGCGGCGGCTCTACGTGGGGGTCAACGTGCCCGGCGGTGCGGGCGTGTTGGAGGTCATCGACACGGCGACGCGTGCGGTGACCGCCACCGTGCCCGTCGGCCACCGCCCCTTCGACGTGGACGTCGCGGCGGACGGCCGCGAGGTGTACGCGACCGGGCACGACTCGTACGACGTGACGGCGGTGCGCGCCGACACCCTCGCGGCCCGGCGGCTGGTGGTCGCCCCTTACGGGGAACGGGGCCTCGGCTCCTGGCTGAAGCCGCACTACGCGGTGGTGCGGCCCTCCGACGGGCGGCTGTTGCTGCCGTTCGAGGGCGAGAAGCTGGCCGTTCTCGACCCCGGCACGGGCCGGGTCTCCGTCGAGCCGATGACCGCGGACATCCACCAGCACGGAGCCGCCCTCGCCCCCGACGGGACGCTGCTGGTGGTCGGCGCGGCGGAGGGCGAGGACGCGGCCTCGCTGACGGTCCGGTCCCCCGGCGGGACGGAGCGCACGATCCCGCTGGGCGGGCCGCACGAGGACGTCGCGGTCACCGCGGACGGCCGCACCGCGTACGTCACGGGTGGTTTCACCCGTGACGGCCACTGGGACGGGATCACCGTCGTCGAGCTGGCGAGCGGTACGACGCGACGCCTCGCGGCGGGCGAACGGCCCCTGGGGATCGTGGTGTTGTAGGGCGCCGGAAGGCCGCTCAGCGGACGACGTCGAAGACCTGCTTCTGGAGGCCGTTGGAGTAGGCCTCGTGCTCGACCAGCTTCAGCTTCTGGGTGTCCTTGTCGGTCGTGCTGAACAGGCGCTTGCCGGCTCCGAGCAGCAGCGGGAAGACCAGCAGGTGGTAGCGGTCGATCAGGCCCGCGTCCGAGAGGGCTTGGTTCAGCCGGGCGCTGCCGTGGACGATGATCGGCCCGCCGTCGGTCTCCTTGAGGGCGGCGACCTCGTCAAGGGAGCGCAGGATGGTGGTCTCGCCCCAGTCGGAGACGAGTTCGTCGTCGGTGAGGGTGGTGGAGACGACGTACTTCGGCATCGTCTTGTAGCGGGCGAACTCGGCCATGCCCGGCCACACGGGGCTGAAGGCCTCGTAGCTGGTCCGGCCCATGAGGACGGCGGTGGACTCCTGCTGTTCGCGCCCCTTGATCTCGAATGCCTCGGGGACGAAGTCGATGTCCTTGAAGGTCCAGCCGGAGTTGCGGTAGCCGGGTTCGCCGCCCGGTGCCTCGACGACTCCGTCGAGCGAGGCGCCCGGTGCCTCGACGACTCCGTCGAGCGAGATGAAGGCCGTGCTGATCACAGTGCGCATGAGAAGGGTTTCCTCGTGGTCTCGGGTGGGCGTTGCACGTTGTTTCCGGGTGCTGCGGCAGGTCAGGCGAAGAGGCCGGTCAGCCACTGCTGCCAGGCGGCTTCGGCGCGGTCCGCGCCGGTGTCCGCGCCCGTGTCCGTGCCCGTGTCCGTGCCCGCGTCCGTGCCCGCGTCCGTGCCCGCGTCCGCGTCCGCGTCCTGGGCGAAGAGGTGGTGGAACATCAGCACGATGCCGGGGCCGTGGTGGAAGGTGTGGAGGGCGTCAGCGGTACGGACCTCGAAGCGTTCGTCGTCCGCCCAGGTCACTTCGCCCTCCACCGCAGGCAGACCGGCCGGCTCGGCGTACGCCCGTGCTCCGACGACGACCGGGCTCGGCAGCGACAGCCCGCGGACGAGTGCCTCCCGGACCTGCGCTGCGGGCCGCTCGCCCGTGGGCGCCATGGCGAAGACCGGGACGCCGGTGCGCCCCGGGAAGTGGGCCAGGTACTCGCGGAGCGTGTGGAGGTGGAAGGGCCAGCCGCGGCGCAGTGCGTCGTACTCGTCCTGCCAGTCGTCGCCGAGCATGCCGCTGTGGACGACGCGCAGGACGGTACTGCCGCCGTCGCGCCCCTCGATCAAGTACTCGAAGGCCATGAAGCGGCCGTCGTCGGTGGTGGCGGTGCGGGAGGCGAGGCGTTTGCCCGGTTCGTAGGCGGTGACCCGGGCTTCCTCTCGGTTGCCGCCGATGTCCATGGCGGCGGTGCCGCCCACGCGCGGGTCGAGTTCGTTGCGCCCCATGAACCAGGAGTCGATCCCCGGTCCGGTGGCGATCGCCTCCCAGACCTGTTCGGGGCTCGCCGGCAGGATGACTTCCTGCTCGATCTCGAACGGGTGCGTCATTGCGCGTTCTCCTGTCGTACTGCGGGTTCGGCCTTGCTCCCGGGAGTGGTGGGCGGCGCGGCGGGGATCTGATGGAGGCCGACGATCACCCGGTGGCCGCGGCCTTGTGGGGAGCTCTCGTCGTGGTAGCGGCTGACGAGGGCCGCCACGGTCTGGGTCAGCTCGTCGGCGAACGCCATCCGGTCGGCCGCGGAGGCGAACCGCACCTCCGCGTCGACGGCGAAGGTGGCGACCCGTCGCCCGGCCCGGGACGCGCCCGTCACCAGCGCGCCGACCTCCTGCACCAGCCGGGAGCCCAGCGCCAGCAGCCAGTGGGCCGAGAGCTGGTCCGGGGACCGGGAGGGGTCCGGACTGACGGAGGCCAGGGCGCTGGGAGAGATGACGTAGGAAGCGGCGGTGGCGGCGTAGATCCGCTCGGTGACGTTGCCCTTGCGCCTTTCCTCGGCGAGCTCGACCAGCCCGTGACGCTCCAGCTCCTTGAGGTGGTAGTTGACCTTCTGCCTGGGCAGCCCCAGACGGACGGCCAGCATGGCGGCCGAGCCGGGCTCGGCGAGGGCGGCGAGGATCCGGGACCGCATCGGGTCCAGGGAGGCCTCGGCGGCGGCGGGTTCTTCGATCACGGCGACGTCCAGCACCACTCCAGGATCCGACCGACAAAATAATTTGTCAAGACGATATGTGTTGTCGGTGAGGCTGAGTGCGGGAGGTTGCCGCGGGGCCGGTTCCTTCAGCCGCCGGGGCGCGGCTCGGCGCCCGCGCGTTCGCGCAGGTACGCGTCCAGTTCCGCGGCCCCGGTCAGCATCGCCCGACCACGGGCGGACAGGCGGGCGCGCCAGTCGCACAGTGCGGCCTCCAGCGGTTCCAGGCCGCCGGCCGTGCGCACCTGGGCGATCAGCGGGGCGATCTGTTCCAGCAGGTAGCCGCCCCGCCTGAGTTGGTGGGCGAGCCGGGCGTCGCGTACGTCGGCCTCGCCGTAGACGCGGTACCCGGTCAGCGGGTCGCGGCGCGGGCGCACCAGGCCGGCGCGCTCCCATGTGCGCAGCGTCGCGGGCCGGATTCCGAGCGCTTCCGCCAGCAGTCCGATGAACATGTCGCCGGGCTCGGGTGCCGTGGTGGGCTCCAGGTCGCGCAGGGCGTTCTCTACGGCCTGGAGGGTGCGCCGGTCGTCGAGGAGCTGGGCGTGGCTCTCGTCGATGAGGCGGAACGCCGCGTCGACCGCCCCCTGGTTCACGGCGCGCATGATCGATGTCGCCTTCTGGTGGCCGTGGCCGGGCGCGAGGGCGAGGAACGCGCGCAGGGCCGCCGCGTGCAGCGGGGTGTAGGTGCGGTAGCCGTGGGGGGTGCGGCCGGCGGCCGGGAGGATGCCGGCCTCCTCGTAATTCCTGACCGCCTGCGTGGAAAGACCGTGCTCGCGCGCCAGGTCGACCGGCCTGAGCCGTTTACCGGTTTGAAGGTTTTTCCCCATGGAGCCGACGGTATCGCGGGAAAGTTTCAACCGAAGGTTCAAAGATACCGTTGAAGGCATGGCAACTGACATCAAGGACAGCGCCCATGCCGTAGAGGCCTCCGCCGTCATGGGGCTGCTCCCGGCCCGGCCCCGGCTGCTCGCCCTGGGTGAGCCCACTCACGGCGAGGACTCTCTGCTCATCCTGCGCAACGAGCTCTTCCGGCAGCTCGTCGAGCAGGAGGGCTACCGGACGATCGCGATCGAGAGCGACTGCATGGCGGGGCTGGTCGTGGACGACTACGTCACCTCGGGGAAGGGCACCCTCGACGAGGCCATGGAGCACGGGTTCAGCCACGGCTGGGGCGCCTCCGCGGGCAACCGTGAGCTCGTGCGCTGGATGCGCGACCACAACGACGGCCGGCCGGAGTCCGAGCGGGTCCGCTTCGCCGGCTTCGACGGTCCGCTGGAGATCACGGCGGCCGCGAGCCCACGGCAGGCCCTCACCGCGCTCCACGACCACCTCTCGGCCCGGGTGGACCCGGACCTGCTCCCCTGTACCGCGGAGACGCTCGACCGCTTGCTCGGCACCGACGACCGGTGGACCGATCCCGCGGCGATGATGGAGCCGGCCCGGTCCGTGGGGCAGTCGGCCGAGGCCGGTCGGCTGCGGCTGCTCGCCGACGATCTGGTGGCGCTCCTCGACGCGCAGACCCCGCACCTGCTCGCCGCCTCCTCGCCGCAGGAGTGGGACCGGGCGCGCCTGTACGGGCGCACCGCGACCGGTCTGCTGCGTTACCACCACTGGATGGCCGACGACTCACCGGCGCGCATGGCGCGGCTGTGCGCGCTGCGGGACCTGATGATGGCCCGCAACCTGCTCGCCGTCGCCGCCCGTGGCCCGGCATTCGTCCACGCCCACAACTCCCATCTCCAACGGGAGAAGAGCTCGATGCAGATGTGGCAGGGGCCGGTGGAGTGGTGGAGCGCCGGTGCGCTGGTGAGCGCCCGGCTGGGCGAGGAGTACGCGTTCGTGGCGACGGCCCTCGGCACGATCCGGCACCAGGGAGTGGACGCGCCGCCGCCGGACACCGTCGAAGGGATCCTGTACGCGCTCCCGGACGACCGCTGCGTCATCGACACCACGCGGCTGGCCACCGCCCTCGGCGACGCACGGCCCGTGTCCCGGGTGTCCCCCTGGTTCGGCTACGCCCCGTTCGACCCGGGCCACTTGGCGGCCAGTGACGGCATCGTGTTCGTCAAGGACCTCCCGGAAGAGACGGCCTAGGTGGGCCCGGCGGTGGCAGTACGTCCCGGTCCGTCTCGTCCCGCCCAGCTCGGTGACCAGGTCGCCGCGGCTTCGGGGTCCCGCGGGGGTGTGGCGGCGAGGTGGGCGCGGAGCGTGGCCAGGGCCGGGTGGGGGTTGTCGCGGTGCCAGAGGAGCGAGTGGGGGTAGACGGGGGTCGGGTCGGTCACCGGGATACGGCGAAGGCCGTGTCCGGCGGGCCAGACCAGGCGGGTGTGTCCGCCCATGAACGTGGCCAGGGCCGGGGTGTCGGCGACGGTGTCGAGGAGTGCGTCGGAGCCGAAGTTGGGGCCGGTCGCCTCGATGGTGAGGCCGAACTCGGCGACGAGGTCCTCGTAGTACGCGGCCCACTCGGTCCCGGGGACGATGCCGGGCATCCAGATCCGGTGCCCGGCGAGCCGGGCGAGGGGCACCGACCGGGCGCCCGCCAGCGCGTGGGCGGGGCCGGTGAGGAGTTCGAGCGGCTCGTCGAGGACCCGGACGGACTCGATGTCCTCGGGAAGGGGCCGACCGGGTGCGGCGACGGCGCGGAAGGACGCGTCGATCTCGCCGGAGCGGATGGCGGCGAGGGCCGTCTCGATCTGGAACAGCATGAGCACGTCGAGGTCGATGTCGGGGTGCGCGCGGTGGAAGCCGCGCATCAGGCCCGACGCGGCGCCGCGCGAGGCGATGATGTCGACGCGCAGCGGGCGGCGGGCGGTGTGCACGGACGCGACCGCGCGCTCGGCGACGCGCAGCAGCTCGCGTGCGTGGGACAGGAAGGCCTGCCCGTCGATGGTGAGCTCGGCGCCGCGCGGAGTACGGGTGAACAGCCGCACGCCGAGGTTGCGCTCCAGCGCGGCGATGCGCTTGGAGACGGCCTGCTGGGTGACCGCCAGCTCGGCGGCGGCCTCCTGGAACCGGCCCGTGTCGGCGGCGGCGACGAAGGTCCGGACGGAGTCGAGGTCCATACCGACAGCCTATGGGTACAACCGTGGGTTGTGGCCGATGGTCCCGCGGTTGTTTGATTCCTGGTCGTGCCGCTCGCTTTGATGGTTCCGAACACGGATCGGTTGTGCGGGCGGATGGCGAGGGGCGGCGGGCGTGCAGAGCGGGCACCGGCTGGGGCGGCGGTTCGGCTGGCTCTGGGGAGCGTACGGGACCAGTGCGCTCGGTACGTGGCTCGCCTTCGGCGCCTTCCCGCTGATCGCCATCGAGGTGCTGCACTCCGGACCGGCCGAGGTCGCCGCGCTCTCCTCCGTGGGGGCGGCGGTGGGCGCCGCCGTGGCAGTGCCGCTCGGCCCGTGGGTGGAGTTCCGCCGCAAGCGGCCGGTGCTGATCGCGATGGACCTCGTACGGTTCGCGGCGCTGCTGACGGTCCCTGCCGCGTTCGCGCTCGGCGTGCTCACCTTCCTTCAGCTCCTGCTGGTCTCGGTCGTCGTCACGGCGGCCGACATCGCCTTCCGCACCGCCTCCGGCGCGTACCTGAAGACGCTGCTGCCGGCCGAGGACCTGCTCGTCGCCCATGCCCGGTTCGAGTCCACGGCCTGGACGACCACGATCATCGGACCGCCGCTGGGGGGCGCGGCGATCGGACTCCTCGGTCCGGTGGTGACGGTGGTGGCCGACGCGGTCAGCTATCTGCTCTCGGCCCTGGGCATCCGCGCCATGGGCGGGCACGAGCCGCGGCCCGAGCGCCGGGAGGGCCCGCGCATGCGGGCCGGTGACCTGCTCGACGGCTGGCGGTACGTCCTCTCCGACGGGGTGCTGCGCCGCCTGTTCTTCCACACCGCCTTGTTCAACGGCCTGGTGATGGCCATGCAGCCGCTGCTGGCCGTGCTGATGCTCGGCCGGCTCGGGTTCGCGCCGTGGGAGTACGGCCTCGCCTTCGCCGCGCCCTCCATCGGCGGGCTGATCGGTTCGCGGCTGGCCCGGCCGCTCGTGACCCGGATCGGACAGCACCAGGTCCTGGTCGCGGCCGGGGCGCTGCGCGCGCTCTGGCCCGTCGGCCTGGCCTTCGTGGGGCCGGGTGTCGGAGGGCTGCTGCTGGTGGTGGGCGTGGAACTCGGGCTCATCTTCTGCTGCGGGGTCTTCAACCCCGTCCTCGCCACCTGCCGCCTCCGGCTCACCGCGACCGACCGGGTCGCCCGTACGCTGTCCGCCTGGGCGGTGACGACCAAGGCCTCGACCGCGCTCCTGACCGTTGTCTGGGGTGTGCTCGGCGGCCTGCTCGGCCCGCGCACGGCCATCGGCCTGGCCGGCGTGCTCCTGCTCGCGACCCCGCTGCTGCTCCCCCGCCGCGCGGCAGCGCAACTGCCCGAGCCGGAGCCGGAGCCGGAATCGGAATCGGATCCGACGCCGAGCCACACCTGAAGGGCCACGACGGCCGTCGCCGCGATCGGGCGGCGACGGCCTGGCGGACCGCTTGACCGTCCGGTCAGCCGACCGGCACGGGCCGCGCCCCGTCATCGGCGTGCCGGGCGGTGTGGTCGGTGCGCCGCGGCCGTACGGGCCACCAGATCGACCGGCCCAGCAGCGCGGCCAGCGCCGGAACCAGCACGATCGACAGGACGAACGCCGACAGCACGATCCCGAGCGCCGTCGCGAAGCCGATCTCCTGGGTGCCCGGATTCGGGTTGACGGCCAGGCTCCCGAACGAGGCGGCCAGGACCAGGCCCGCCGTCGCGATCGCCGGAGCGGTGTGCCGTACCGCCCGGGCCACGGCTGCCCGGGCCGGACCGGGCTTCTCCATCTCCTCCCGTATCCGGTCGCTGATCAGGATGTTGTAGTCGGTGCCGAGCGCGACCACGAACAGGAACAGCACCAGCGGCAGCATGAAGTTCACCCCCGGCCGGTCCAGGAGGTGCTGGGAAACCAGCGCCGAGGCGCCGAGGGTCGCCGCGAAGCCCAGGCCGACGGAGATCATCAGGACCAGCGGTGCGAGCAGACTGCGCAGGAGCAGGAGCAGGATCAGCGAGATCAGGCCCGCGGCCACCGGGAAGACCACCTTCAGGTCGCCCGAGACGGCGGAGGAGATGTCGGCGAAGAGCGCGGCTGTGCCGCCCACGTGCGCCTCCGTACCGTCGGGCCGGTGCGCCGCCACCGTCTCGCGGACGGGTCCGGACACCAGGTCGCGGGCCTGCTGTCCCTGCGGATCGGCGGTCAGGAACAGGTCGATCCGCGCCGCCCTGCCGTCCTCGCTGGGTACGGCCGGGGCGACCCGGCCGACGCCGTCGACCGCTGCGAGCGCCTTGGACAGCCCGCCCAGCGCTCGGGGGTCGATCCTGCCGCCGCCGGAGGCGGTGACGAACACGGTGGTCGGGTCCGACACTCCGGCGGGCAGGGCGTGCGCGATCTCGGCCGCCGTGCGCGCCGCCGCCGTACTCGTGTCCCCCGAGCCGCCCTGCCCGTAGTCCGTGCGCATCCCTGCCAGGCCCGCCGCCAGCGCGCCGAGCAGTGCCAGTGAGGCGAGCACCATGGTCACCGGGCGCGATGCCACCCGGCGGCCCATCCGCCCGGCCATCCCCTCCGGGGGCTCGCGGCGCAGGTCGCGCGAGGGCCAGAACATCTTCCGCCCGGTGACGGCCAGCAGCGCCGGCATCAGGGTGAGACTGCCCAGCAGCATCACCAGTACGGACACGGCGATCGCCGGGCCGAGCACCCGGAACTGGCCGAAGGACGCGACCGCGAGGGTGGAGAACGCGGCGACGATCGTCAGCGCCGCGGAGGTGACCGCCGTGCCCACCCGGCCGGCGACCTCGGCCGCCGCGGCGCGCCCGGTCTGCTCGGGCCGGTTGCGCAGCTGCTCACGGAAGCGGAACAGCAGGAAGAGGAAGTAGTCGATGCCGATCCCGATCAGCACCACGTTGATCAACTGTGGGGTGGAGGCGTCGAGTTGGACGCCCGTGAGCAGAGAGGCCGTGACCACCACACCGGCGGCGGCACCGCCGATCACCGACACCACGAGCAGCGGCAGCAGCGCCGCGAGGACGCTGCGGAACACCAGCACGTGCAGCAGCACGATCACCGCGAGCATGGCGATGCCGACGATCGTCGAACGGCTCTTTTCGGCATCGGCGGTGTCCACGCTGTCCGCGAGTCCGGCCGTGAACCCGGTCCGCAGCCCGGCCTCGGCGAACTCGGCCCGGGCTTGGTCCCGGAAGGCCCGGTAGAGGTCCTGCATCCCGGGGTCCAGGGGGTTGCCGGTCAGTTCGACCGACAGCAGCCGGAAGCTCCGGTCGGGCGCCGTCATCGCCGGGCTGACATGGGGGACCTGCGAACGGTCCTGCGTGAAGGGCGGCGTTTCCTTCGTCTTCGGCATCGCCACCTCGCGCCGGGCGAGCTTCGCGGCCCCGGCGTCGATCAGCCGCTCGTCGGACTCGGACAGCTTCGCCCCGTCCGCCCGCGCCACCAGCATGGTGAGCGGATTGGCGTCGGGCTTGACGCCGAAGTGCTCCTCGGCGACCTTCAGCGCTGCCGCCGAATCGTAGGTGGCGGGCAGGAACGCGCCCGTACTGGGCTGGGTGGCGCGGAAGACGAACGCCTGGCCGAGGAGGGCCATGGCGATGCCCAGCACCGCCCAGAGAGCGATGACCTTCCAGGGACTTCGGGTGGCGAAGCCGGTCAGGGCGCGGATCACAGGTTCCTCCGTAACTCGATCGACCGGGGGTTCCCGGACGTTGTCCAGCTCATCAGCGCCCCCGCCGGGAAACGTCGTGACCTGGGAGGATCCGTACTCGGGACCGGGGTCCGACGCGCTCCACGGACCAGGACCGCAGTCCTGGTCCGGGCTCCTCCCGCGGGCCCAGGGCCGCCTCTCGCAGCGCTGCGAGAATGGATCCCGTACGCGAACTGCGGCGCTCCGGTCCGGATCCGGCGGGCCGGTGGCAGAGGGGGACCGGCAAGCATGCCGATACGCAGTCAGGACCGGGCCGAGGAGACGGCCGCGGGCAGGGCCGGGGGCTGGGCCGGGGGCAAGGGCGCGGGCAGGGCCGCGGGCAGGGCCGGGCCAGGGGACGCGGGCGGGTTCGGGCCAGGGGCCGCGGGCGGGTTCGGCGAGACCGGCCGGGGCCGGGTGCGCGGTCCGGTCTTCGACGGGCCGGTCTTCGACTGGACCCGCAATGACGCGCTCGTGGCCATCGGGGCGGCCGTCAACGACCTGATCGGCTATTCGCTCGGTGCGGCGGACGACGGCCGGCCCCTCACCGTGCGGGCTCTGGTCCTCGTGGTCCTGGCCGCGCCCTGCCTGCTGGCCCGCCGGGCCAGGCCGGTGACCGTGCTCTGCGCCGTCCTCGTCCTCGGCGCGGCGCTGAACCTGACCACGCCGCAGGGCCCGCACTTCTCCGCCGCCTACATGGTCGCGCTGTACACCGTGACCCGCCTGCGCAGCACGGCGGTCACGGCGGCGGCCGCCGTGGCGACCGTGCCGGTCACGATGATCAGCGGGGGCTACGGTGACTCGTCCGTCCTGACGGGCGTGCTCGGCAACACGGTCGCGGTGGTGCTCGTCGTCGGCACCGGACTGGTGGTGCGGCGCTGGCAGCAGGAGGCGGATGCCAAGCGCATCCTGCTGGCCGACCGGGCGGTGGCCGAGGAACGCCGGCGGATCGCGCGGGAGTTGCACGACATCGTCGCGCACCACATCACCACCATGCAGCTGATGGCCGGCGGTGCCCGGGCCAACCTGGCGCACGACCCGGGCACGGCCCGCGAGGCGCTGGTCACGCTGGAGGACTCCGGGCGGATGGCGCTGCGGGAGATGCGCCAACTCCTCGACGTCCTGCGGGCCGGGGAGGAGCCGGAGCAGGTCCCGCCGGCGCCGCAGCCCGGGACCGGGGACCTCGGTCGGATCATCACCGAGTCCCGGCTGGCGGGTACGCCCACCGAGTTCACCGTACGGGGGACGGCCCGCCCGCTGCCGCCGACCGTCGGTCTGACGGTGTTCCGGATCGTCCAGGAGGCGCTGACCAACGCACGCAAGCACGCCGTCGGCGCGCGGGCCCACGTACGGCTGACCTACGCTCCGGACGGCGTCGAGGTGGAGGTGCGCGACGACGGGGCGGGGGTCGCCAGGGCGGGGGCTTCGCGGCCCGGCACCGGCAGCGGGTACGGTCTGATCGGAATGCGGGAACGCGTCGCGCTGCAAGGCGGCACCCTGGAGGCCGGCTCCTGCGAGGGCGGCGGATTCAGGGTGGCGGCCAGGCTCCCGGCCGGTGACCCGGGGGGACTGCGAGAGGACCGACGCGGATGATCCGTGTGCTCATAGCCGACGACCAGCCGCTGGTACGGCGGGGCCTGGCGCTGATCCTGGCGCCCGACCCGGCGTTCGAGGTGGTGGGCGAGGCGGAGGACGGCGCCCGGGCCGTCGGCCTGGCCCACGAACTGCGGCCCGACGTGGTCGTCATGGACATCCGGATGCCGGTCCTCGACGGGGTCCAGGCCACCGAGGAGCTGGCGCGGACGCTGCCGGAATCCCGCGTCCTGGCCCTCAGCACCTTCGACATGGACGAGTACGTGGTCGCCGCGCTGCGCGCCGGTGCGTACGGTTTCCTCCCCAAGGACGTCTCGCCGGAGGAGCTCATCGCGGCGGTCCGCACCGTCCACACCGGCGAGGCCGCCGTCGCGCCCCGACTGCTCACCCGGCTGATCTCCACCTACGTACGGGCCTCCCCCGCCCGCCCGCGCCCGGCGGAGACCGCCCCGGCCGGCCTCACGCCGCGCGAGCTGGAGATCTGGCAGCTGCTGGCGACCGGGTTCGACAACGCGGAGATCGCCGGGGACCTGAAGATCAGCGTCTCCACGGTCAAGAACCACATCACCGGCATCTTCACGAAACTGGGCGTCCGCGACCGCGCCCAGGCGGTCATCGCGGCGTACGAATCGGGCCTGGTGGCGGCGGGACACGGGGGCGGCTGACCCCGGGCGCCCGCAATTCCGGGCACGCCGGCCCACCGGCTCTTATGATCTTCGGATGACCGATCCTGCCTACCCTGCCAAGCCCCGCCCCGGCGACCTGATCGCGGTGCTGTCCCCCTCGTCCGGCCTGCCCGGTCTCCTGCCCCTGCCCTACGAATTGGGGCTTCGCAGGCTCCAGGACGACTTCGGGCTGAAGACGGTGGAGTACCCGACGACCCGCACGATGGGCTCGTCGCCCGAGGCACGGGCCGCCGACATCCACGCCGCTTTCGCGGACCCCGACGTCAAGGCCGTGTTCAGCAGCATCGGCGGCGACGACCAGATCACCGTCCTGCCCCATCTCGACCTCGGCCTGATCCGAGCCAATCCCAAGCCCTTCTTCGGCTACAGCGACAACACCAACCTGCTGCTGTTCCTGCGGAACGCGGGCATCGTCGGATACCACGGCGGCTCGGTGATGGTCGAGCTCGGACGCCCCGGCGCGCTCCACCCGCTGACCGCGGATTCCCTCAGGGCGGCGTTGTTCACCTCGGGAGCGTACGAACTCACCCCGGCCGACGCCTTCGGGGACGTCAACCGGCCTTGGGAGGACCCTCGTACGTTCGAGTCCGAACCCGAGACGGAACCCGCCGGCGGCTGGATCTGGCACAACGCTGACCACGTGGTGGAAGGGATCGGCTGGGGCGGCAACCTGGAGATCATCTCCTGGCTGCTGATGGCGGACCGTGCCGTACTGCCGGTCGACGCCTACGCCGGCAACGTGCTCTTCCTCGAGACGTCGGAAGAGATGCCGCACGCCGAAGAGGTCTACCGGATCCTGCGGAGCATGGGCGAACGCGGGCTGCTCCAGCAGTTCCCCGCCCTCCTGATGGGCCGGGCCAAGGCCTGGTCGTTCGACAAGCCGCTCAGCCCTCCGGAGAGGGCCGATTACCGCCGGCAACAGCGCGAGGCCGTGCTGCGGGCCCTGCGGCGGTACGCCCCCGACACCATGGCGGTGTTCGACGTCGACCTCGGCCACACCGACCCGCAACTCGTGGTCCCCGTCGGAGGCCGCATCCGGGTGGACGGCCGGTCGCGCCGGATCACCGTCACCTACTGAGCCCGGAGCGCTACTTGTTGAGGCAGTTCTGGCGGAACGCCTCGTCGTACGCGGTGTCGTAGCCGACCGCGTAGCCGTTCTGGTAGGCGAGGATCAGCGCGTCGGGCTGTTTCGAAGGAGCTCCGCGAGCCCGCCGATGAGGCACGCCCAGGTGGCGAGGCAGCACGAGCGCGACGACGGCCACGGGGACGTTGATCCAGAAGACGGCCCGCCAGGTCCAGGAGGTCAGCCAGCCGCCGAGCAGCGGTCCGATGGCGGTGAGCGCCCCCGCGACGACGAAGAACAGGGCCAGTACCCGGCCCCTTTTGCCGACGGGGACGACGCCGACGACCACGGCGATGGCGGCGGGGAACACCAGCGCCGCGCCCGCGCCTTGGGTGGCGCGGAAGATGACGAGCCAGCTCTGGGCGAAGTCTCCCGACGGCACGGAGCCGCACAACACGGAGGAGATGACGAACACGAGGGTGCCCGCCACCACCATCCGGCGGCGCCCGAGGACGTCGGCGAGGCGCCCGCCGAGCGCGAAGAACGCGGCGAGCGCGAGCAGGTACGCGTTGACCATGCGTTGCAGTCCGGAGGAGGAGAGGCCGAGTTCCTCGACGATGCTGGGGGCGGCGATGCTGACGATCGTCTGGTCGACGAAGACCATCGCCACCGCGAAGAGCATGGCCGCGAGGGCCATGGACTGCTTCGGCGCCCCGCCTCGACGGCCGGACTCCCCCGGCGGGGTTCCCTCCGGCCCACGGCTTCCGACCGGAGCACCGTAGGAGGTCTCCCCGTAGGACTCCCCGGCAGCGCTCCGTCTGTCCTGCACAGTCCTCATCCTCCCCGCCGGAGATCCGTTCCGCACGCCGGTACGGCCGCGGTCCGCGGGGCGGCCGCACCGGCGTGCGGAACGACCGGCGGCGGCCCGACCGGCGGCGGCGTCCGGTTCACGGCCGGCACGAGTGGGGCGGCGTTCGCCGAAGAATACGACCGTGGTGGCAGGGAAGGCCTCGGGCGGCCACGCTCCGGGACCTCGGACGCCCTGCTCCGTAATTCCGAGCCGTGCCGCTCTCCGGGAGTGCACACTCCCTCCATGGTGGACATGTGGGCGTTCCGGGACGCGGTCGGCCGCTGGGCGGCGGGTGGACCCGGCGGACCGGCGGGTGATCTGGCAGTGCGGCTGGGGCTGCGCACGGCGGTGCTGCTGGAAGGGCTGAGTGACCTGGCTGCTGTCGAGGCGCTCGCGGCACGGCGTGGCCGGGACCTGGCCGCCGAAGGGGTGTGCGTCGTGGCCATGGGAGGGGCGATGAACGTGGGCCGCTACGCCGGCCTTCTCGGGCCGCCCGGACTCGGCCTGCGCCTGACAGGACTGTGTGACGAGAGGGAAGAGCCGTACTACGACCGCGGCTTGAAGCGGGCCGGGGCGAATGGCGCGGGGTTCTTCGTGTGCGCGGCGGACCTGGAGGACGAGCTCATCCGCGCGCTCGGCACGGCGACGGTCGAGGAGATCATCCGGGTCGAGGGCGACCTGCGTCCCTGGCAGACGTTCCTGCGCCAGCCCGCACAGGACGGTCGGCCCCGGCACCAGCAGGTGCGGCGCTTCCTCGGCACGAAGAAGGGCCGCAAGATCCGCTACGGCCGTCTCCTGGTGGAGGCCCTCGACCCCGGACGGGTACCGGCCCCGCTCGAGGACCTCCTCACCAGCCTGTGACCGACGCGCAAGAGCACGGCCATGACCGGTTCGGGCGGCGGTCGGACCCGTCACGTGCCCTCCTGGTATCCGGTCAGGCCGGCGTAACACGCGGCCCGGGACCGGCTGGTGTCGGATCCGCACGGGAACGGTGCCGGGAGCAGACGCCCGGGCATGCGGCCCGGGGCCTCAGAGGGGCTTTCGCGGGGGCGACGGCGGAGGCGGAGAGCAGGGTGGCCGTGGCGAGGGTGCCCCACAGGGCGGCCGGGCCGTGGGGGGCGAGGGCGGTGATGGCGGCCGGGGGGACGGCGAGGCCGAAGCCCGTGGAGAGTTCGAAGCGGGCGAGGGTGCGTCCCAGGAGGTGGGGCAGGGCGAGGGCGGTGACGAGCGCGGTGGCTCTGCCCGCGTAGATGATCTCGCCGACCGTGCAGACCACGGACACCGCGGCCACGGCCGGGGCGCCCCACCCCGGTCCGAGCCGGGTCCGTCGGAGCCCGTGTCGCTGGACACGGTCACGCTACGGCTGGAGGCGCTGGCGCACCCGGTACGGCTGCGACTGCTGCGTACGCTGGCCCGCGGCCCGCACACCAACGGCGAGCCGGCCCACGCCTGGGAGCTTTCACCCCCGGAGGTGTCCCGCCACCTCGCCGTCCTGCGCGGCGCGGGCCTGCTCACGGCCCGGCGGCACGGTCGTTACGTCCGCTACACCCTCCATCTGCCCGACGTGACGGCGCTGGGCACCGACCTGCTGGCGGCCGTACTGCGCTGAGAGGCCGCGGCGGCTCTCGGGTGGCGGTGGGCCGGGTCCGCAGCAGCGCGGAGAGCTCCCCGGCGCAGCAGACGGCCGTAGTCGTCCGCAGCCGGGTCGCCCACCACTGGCGCCGTCCTGCCCGCGGCTGTCACCACTCAGTGGGCGACGGCTGCGCTCCTGGACAGCGGGAGGGCCCGGGGGTCGGCCGGGCGGGGGACGAAGACCGGGGATTCGGACTGGTAGAAGAGGTCGATGTCGGCCTCCTCGCCGCCGACGATCAGGGTGTCCCAGGCGCCGCTCTCCCGCAGGGTGCGCAGGGTGGCGGGGGCGATCGAGGCCAGGTGGGAGCGGAGCTCCTCGTCCGTGGGCAGGCCGGGCAGCCGGGAGCCCAGCCGGTCGCGGATGCCGGCCATCCGCTCCAGCAGCGCGTCCAGGTCGCTCCCGTCCGCGGCACCGGCTCCGGCTCCGGTCGCAGCGCCGACCGCAGCTCCGGACGCGGCACCGGACGCGGCACCGGCACCGGCACCGGCCTCCGCGCTGCGCGCGATGATGTCCTTGATGGCTCGGGTGACGCCCTGTTCGTCGGTGGTCACCATGGCGTTCCACGCCCGGCTCTTGTGCCGGTACTGGAGCATGGACATCGCCGCCTCGTGCCGGATGAAGTCGGCGTCCCGCAGCGGCTTGCCCTGCCAGGCGCGGCTGAGCGAGCGGGCCAGTGAAGTGGCGGAGGCGAGGCCGCTGTTGAGGCCGCGGCCCGGCCAGAAGTGGATGGCGTTGGCCGCGTCGCCCAGCAGGAAGCCGTACGTGCCGGGGCTGGTCGCGGTCGGGCGGTGCAGCTGCGCGGTGAAGCGCGGGCGCTGGACCATGTCCAGCCGGAACGAGGTGATCGCGGACAGGTCGTCCTCGGCCACGCCGAACAGGCTGAGGCCCTGCCGGATCTCCTTCCACAGCGGGGAGCCGCGCAGCAGGGCGGGCAGGAAGAGGGTGCCGTGGGTGGGGCAGCGGAACTCGTTGTCCTCCTCCTGCCGGCTCATCAGGCAGGGGCGGGTGGCGATGCACTCCTCGAAGACGTGGCGGACCGGGTCGATGCCGATGACGTTCTTGGCCTCCTCCCGGGTGAGCCGCATGTTCAGGAAGCCCTCGCCGCGCAGCGAGTTGAGCAGGAACCGGTTCTGCGACACGGTGAGCAGCACGCTCATCGGGTCCGGCAGCTTCGACTTGACGCGCAGCCCCAGCACGATGTCCTGGAGGTGCTCGCCGTCGAGGGAGTAGATCGATGCGTCGGCCGCGCCGAAGCGGTCGGCGTAGTGCTCGCGGGTGCGGGAGCGGCCGCCCTCGCAGATCACCAGGACATGTTCCTGGGTGAGCCGGTTGCGCTGCTCCTCCACGTCGAAGCGCTTCGGCACGAGGCGGATCGCCGATCGCCGGTTCGCCAGCGCCAGCAGCCGGTCCTCGATGTGGGCGATCCGGATGTTGCGGGGCGGGCGGCCGTCGACGGAGTCCGGGCCGACGGGCCACATCTCGGAGTAGGCGCCGTCGTCGTCGAACAGAGCGGAGAGCACCTCCTCGGACAGGGCGAGGTACTGCCGGCTCTGGACGGTCACGACCTGCTGGCGGCGGAAGTTGCCCTGGGTCTCGTCCTTCCAGACGACCTCGGGCCCCTTCCGGGTCCAGCGCCCGTCGTAGAGGGTGATGGCGGTCCGGCCGGGCAGCATCTCGTCGAGCGCCAGGGCGAAGGCGAGGCCCACCGGGCCGCCGCCGGTGATGGTGACCCGCAGCGTGCCGGGGTCTGCGGCGATGGGCCGGGGGACGTCCAGGAGGGAGAGGTCCATGACCGTCTCCATGGAGTCCTGCGCTTCGTAGAGGAACGTTTCGTCGCCGATCCGGACGCAGTCGTTCGGGCGCAGGACATGCCGGGTGACGCGCTGGTCGTTGACGAACGTGCCGTTCCGGCTGTCCCGGTCGTACAGGACGAACCCGGCGTCCTCCGCGAGGACCTCGGCGTGCAGCCGGGAGGCGCTGGGGCTGACGATCACGACGCCGTTGTCGCTCTTGCGCCCGAAGCTGAGGGGCTCATTGCCCAGAACCACGCTCTGCCCGGTGAAGGGACCCGTGCGCCCGACGATGACCGATGGCACTGCACACTCCTCGAAAGCGACGCTGCTGACTCTTCCTACGACAGCAACACGCCATCGAGAAGGTGTTCGGTTCAACCATCTCCGAAGATTTTCTCGCGTCCGGCTGAACTCGGAGCCCGGCCCGTACGTGATGCTCACGTCGGACGGCTTTGAGAGGAAGAACCGCCCCCATGTACAACGACGAAACCGAGACCGAGACCGTGACGGACACCGCGCTCGCGGCCATGCCGGGTGGACCGGGCGGGGAGCGGCTGATCGCGGGCCGCTACCGGCTGCTGTCCCGGCTCGGCGAGGGCGGCATGGGCACCGTGTGGCGGGCCCTCGACGAGACCCTGGACCGCGAGGTCGCCGTCAAGGAGGTACGGGCCCCGGCCGGTCTGCAGGCCGGGGACATCGCGCGGATGTACAGCCGGTTGGAGCGGGAGGCATGGGCGGCGGCGCGGATACCCGACCGCAATGTGGTGACGGTCCACGACGTGGTGATGGACGACGACCGGCCCTGGATCGTGATGGAACTGGTCCGCGGACAGTCGCTGGCCGATCTGCTGCGCGCCGAGGGAGCGCTCAGCCCGCGGCGCACCGCGCACATCGGAGCGGAGGTGCTGAGCGCGCTGCGTGCCGCGCATGCCGTCGGGGTGGAGCACCGGGACGTGAAGCCGGCGAACGTGCTGCTCGCCGAGGACGGGCGGGTGGTGCTCGGCGACTTCGGCATCGCGATGGTCGAGGGCAGCACCGCCCTGACCATGACCGGCGAAGTGGTCGGCTCCCCCGAGTACTTGCCGCCGGAGCGGGCGCTGGGCCGCCCCTCGGGCCCCGAGTCGGACCTGTGGTCGCTCGGCGTGATGCTGTACGCGGCCGTGGAGGGCGTCTCCCCGTTCCGGCAGAACACCGCGCTGAGCACGCTGCGGGCCGTCGTGGACGAGGAACCTCCGGTGCCGACCCGGGCCGGCCCGCTCGCCCCGGTCATCGCCGGGCTGCTCCGCAAGGAGCCGGCCGAGCGGACCCCCGCCGCCCGGGTCGCCGAAGCCCTGCGGGGCATCGCCCAGGAACCGGACGCCACCACGGCCGCCGCCCGCGTCCTGCCGGCTCCGGCTCCGGCTCCGGCTCCGGCTCCGGCTCCGGTGGAAGCCGCCACGGCGGAGGCGCCCGTCCCCGCGCCGGCATCCGCCGCGCCCGGCCACGCCGCCCCGCCCCGCAAGCGGCGTACGGCGGCCCTCGTCGCGGCCGGCGCGGCCGCCTGCGTACTGGGCGCCGCCGGGCTGGCCTACGCCCTCACCGGCAACGACGGGGACGGCGCGCCCGGTACGGGCGTACGCGTATCGGTGGCGGGGGCCAACACGACCTACACCGGCCGCTGCCCGACCCCCGCGAACCAGGCCCCGGCGTTCACCGCGACCTTCACCGCGTCCGAGCCGACCCTGATCTCCTTCCGCTGGGTGTCCGGCGACGGCTCGGTCGTGGACCCGCACTGGCGCACCCTGTCGATCGGGGACAAGACCAACCCCACGGGACACGACACGGTGCGCCTGACGACCTACGCGAAGGCCGGCACCCTGACCACGGGGATGGCCGTGGAACTCCAGAGCCCCCTCCGCACCACTTCCAACCCGGTGCCCTTCTCGATCACCTGCACCGGCTGATCCCGGCAGGGCATCAGGAGGCGAAGGACCTCTCCAGCCTGGGGATCAGGTCCCGGAGGTCCTGTTCCCAGCAGCCGGCGTTGTGGCCGCCGTTGCACTGGGTGCCCCAGGCGGAGCCGTCGCCGTAGTCGACGTAGTGGTACGACATGCCCAGCGCGTCCATGCCGTCCTTGACGTGCTGGGACGCGCTTTCGAGCCAGAACTCCAGGTCGGTGGGCGAGCCGCCCCCGTTGCCCACGTAGAGGGAGACCCCGACTCCGCCGGCCTTGATCTTGTCCATGTGCTGTGACGGGTCGACTTCGTTCCACCGCCAGTCGACGTTGAACACCGGGTAGGGCGAGCCGAACAGGGCGTCGCTGTCCACGCCGGGCTTGTAGGGGGAGTCGGGGATGCCGCAGACACCGGAGTAGGGGCCGCAGATCGCGCCCTGCGCGTCGATGAGGGACGCGACGACGGCGAGCCGCAGGTCCATGGAGCGGGCCGACATGTCGATGTCCCCCGACAGGGACGCGGTCTGGCTGAACAGGTCGGGACGGACCTGGGCGTAGTGGAGGGCCCCGAACCCGCCCATGGAGACGCCCGCGACGGCCCTGGCCTTCTTGGTGGGGATGGTCCGCAGGTTCGCGTCGATGAACGGAATCACCTGCTTGAGGTGGAAGACCTCCCAGTTCTGGGCACCGACCTGGGTCCTCTGGTCGAGCCAGTTGGCGTACCAGCCCCGAGCGCCGCCGTCCGGGATGACCGTGATCATCTGGTCCGAGGCGGTCAGCGCCGGATAGTTCTGCTGGATCGGGTCGTCGGGCGAACCGTGCAGGAAGTACAGCACCGGATAGCGCCTGGCCGGGTCGTCGTAGTAGCCGTTCGGCAGGATGATTTTGATGTGGTGCTTGCCCGTGACCTCCGGTGTGGTCACGGTGATGTAGAAGTTGCCGGGACCGCCCGTCGCCGTGTCCACCTGGGTCAGGCCGAACCCGTCCGCCATCGGCGGTGGCGCGGTGCGCTCGGCGGCCTGCGCCGGACCTGCCGGCACGGCCGTCGCCACCAAGGCGGCCATCAATGCCACCACCATGCGCCAGTGACTCGTTTTCCTCATCACGCTGTTCCCCCCTCGGGAGCCTTGTCGTGGGAATGCTGCTGGAAGAGCCGTCTCAGGAAAGGACCTTGGTCTCCAGTGCCGGCGAAGCCGCGATCTGCTCCTCGGTGAACCGTTCCGTCACCCACTGGCCGGCCGCGAACAGCTTGGTCTGATCGACGTAGTGCGGCGAGTTCGGATCGGCCGACTGGGAGTAGGCCAGCACCGAGGAGGTCTGTGGCGGGCCGTCGGCGGTGAACTTCACCAACTGGATGAAACTGGAGCCGAAGACGATGTCCAGCTTGCCGTCGACCGGTCCGGGCGTGACCACGTTCAGCACGCCCAGCTCACTGATCGAACCGTGGATCGGGATCTGCTCACCGTTGCGCGTGATCTTCTGGACGTCCGACAGAGGCGCGTTCAGCGGAACACCCGCCCTGCGCAGCGCGAGGACCGCCCGGCCGAACGCGTCGCGGACGGCGGAGCTTCCGGAGTCCAGCGAATTGGGTGTGTGCACGGGGTCCTTGGGGTCGAAGGGCACCCGCCACGGCAGTTTCTCGATCGCCTGCCCACCGAGCAGGAAGGCCCAGTAGTTCTCGAACAACCACGATCCCCGGCTGTCCGCCGTGTAGTCGTGGTCCCTCCAGGCGGCCAGGACCGGACAGGCCTCGCTCACGTTGACCAGGTTGCCGTCCACCAGGATGAGCCCGAAGGGAACGCTCCGGCACATCGCCACCGTGGCGTCGAGCGCCAGATCGGCCGCCCTGCTGTTGTCCGCGAACAGCAACTGCCGCATGTTCTCCGGTGTGAAACCCCTGCCGGGCAGGCCGTCCGTGCCGTTGATCCGGTTCTGCGCGGTCAGGATCAGCTCCTGGGTGCGCAGCGATCGGGGCGCCGCGGCATCGCCCATCACCCTGGGGAAGGACAGCGGCTGCTCGGGGTGGGCCAGCCAGGCGCTGTCGTTGGCGTTGCCCACGAAGTCCTTGCGGATCAGGCGTGGCTGCTTGTGCGGGTCCAGCAGTCCCGGCGCGACCGCGTTCGGGTCATCGGGCCAGTCGCACGCGCTGCGCTTGCCGTCGAAGACGGAGACCGGCGGCACGTTCGGCAGCCGCAGCTCCTGGTTGAACAGCAACCGCCCGGTCAGGGTGAGGCACGACTGCGCGTGCTCGTCGGTGATGTTCGGGGTCGCCTGGATGTCCGCGTACAGCGCGTTGCCCTTGCGGTCGGAGGCGACGGTGTTGAAGAAGGGGACGCCCTGAGTGGTCTCCAGGGTGTCGACCACCTCGTTGACGTCCTTGGCCTGGTCGAGGTGGAACCAGGTGTTGAGCGCCCGCAGGTTGTCCATGTTCACGTCGCGCACCGCGTGCGCGCTGACCACCCACGGCAGCGGGATGCCCAGTACGGAGGTGACGATCGGGCCGTACCGGGTGGACCACAGCGTCCTGGTGACCTTGCCGATGGAGCCGTCGGCGTTCAGTACGTCGACGCCGACCTGCTGCGAGGTCATCTGCTGCCAGGCGCCGTCGACCAGGTAGCTGGTCGGGTTCAGCGGATCCACCTGTACGTCGAACAGCCCGAACGGGGCCACCGTGGCGATCGTGTGGCTCCAGGCGACGTCCTCGTTGTGCCCGATGTTCACCGCGGGGAATCCGAGCAGGCTGGCCCCGGAGACGTTGACCTTCCCCGGGATCGTCAGCTGGCTCTGCCACATCCGGTTCTTGCCCTGCCACGGGAAGTGCGGGTTGGCCAGCAGCATGCCGGTGCCCCCGGTCACGCCCTGCGAACCCACCGCCAAGGCGTTGCTGCCCATGCTCTGTTGACGGCTGACGGCCAGCGCGTCACGGATCTTCGCGGCGGTCTCCTGGGGTGAGGACGCCGGCGGCGCGGCGCCCGGGGCCCCCGGGGGTGCGGCGGTCACCTGACCGTCCAGCAGCGGATCGGCGCTGCCCATGATGATCTCGGCGTGCGCGTGCCGGTAGACGTCCAGCTCCGTGATCGGCCGCACCCAGGCCGCGCCGCGGCAGGCCGGGTCGGAGATGTTGTTCGCGCCCGTCTCGGCCAGGTACCGGTTGTACCCCTGGACGTAGCCGCGGATGGCCTCTTTGACCTCGGGCTCCGGCCCGTTGGGGGCGGGCCGGCCGAGCAGCCGCTCCACCACGCGGTTGTCGTTGATCCGCTGGAAGTACAGGTCGCTGTTGAGGTTGGTGGTGGTGTTCTGCTGCTCGCCGGGGCTCGCCTTGCCGTCGGGGCCCAGGTAGCGGGACCTCTGGGCGCTGACCATCAGATAGGCGTCGGCCAAGGTGCAGATGTTGTCCTTGGCCGCGGCGTATCCGTAGCCCGTTCCCAGTCCCTCCCAGTTCGAGGCGGTGATGTGCGGGATCCCGTACTCGGTGTAGCGGATCGTCGGCTTGTCCGGGCCCTGTCCGGCGGTCGCCGACGCGCGGGCCGATGCCCCGGCGGCAGGCGACCCGGCGGCCGCCATCGTGCTCATCACCGCCACCGCGGCCGTGACCGCCACCGGCAGTCTCGCCATGAATCTCCTGCGCGCCATCGAGCCGTCCTTCCCCTGTGGTCCAGGCCCACGTCCGAACGCGGCCACGGTAGGGAGGACGGATGAAATCCCGATGGAGCAGCCGCACCGCCGCGGGTTTCATCGGGATGTCATCGGCCGCTGCCACTGTCGTCCGGTGACCTCGGCCGACCGCGTTCCGCATCGGAAGGCGGGCGCGTGGGCCGACTACTTGGGGAGGATCGAATGCGAGCCAGAAGGATCGCGGCCGTGGCAGCCGGCTTTCTGCTGACGGTCGGGCTTTCAGCGGTACAGGGGGCCAACGCGCAGGGGGCCGCGGCCAACGCGACGGCTTCGTGCGAGGGCACGTACACGATCGTCGTCGGGGGCACCGGCAGCTCGTGGAACAACGACGGCTTCTACGGCAACATCCAGCAGCACGTCGGGTACCCCACCCAGATCCCCAACGGAGCGAGCGCCCGGGCGGGCGTCAACGAGCTGAACCGGCTGGTCCGCGACCAGCGTGCCGCGTGTCCGGGCCAGCACGTCAAGATGGCCGGGTACTCCTTGGGCGCCGCCGTGGTGCACGTCTGGGTCACCGAGAACTGGCAGACGTTCGACAACGTCAACGCCGTTCTCATCGCGGACCCCAAGCGCCAGGGCCCTCCCGGCGCCAACGGCGGGTCCGTGCCGTTCGGCGGTATCGTCGGCGCCCCGCTCGCCGGTGCCGACCGGTTCTTCGGCAACGTGCCGGTCAAGACCATCTGCCACTGGGACTACGTCTGCGACGAGTCCGCCGGCATCTGGACCTACCCGAACAACCACGTCAAGAACTACCCCGAAGACTTCAACATGGACCACCACAACGACGGCGCCAGCGAGCAGTGGTACAACGGCGCCTGGTACCCCTGGTAACCACGGAGCGGATTCCTCACCACCTGTCAACGGCCGGGCTGTCGGCCGCTGGCAGGTGGTCCCCGCGCAGGATCGTCTCGTACGTCCGCCGCAGCATCCGGCTCGGCCCGACCCCCAGGTCCTCGGCCAGCCGGCGGCGGGTGTGGTCGAACACGGTCAGGGCGTCGGTCTGCCGGCCACTGAGGTGGAACGCGCCCATCAGCGTCGCGGCCACCGGCTCGTTCAGCGGGTGCGCCGCGGACAGGGCGAACAGCTCGGCGATCGCTTCGAAGTGCCGGCCGAGCCGGAGCTGCCACCGCGCCTTCCGCTGTACGAGGGAGATCCTGCGCTCGGTGAGCCGCAGCCGCTCCACCTCGGCGAGCGGCCCGGGCAGACCGGCCAGCGGCTCCCCGCGGAACAGGTCCAGGGCCTGGGAACACAGGCGGACCACCTCGGTCCCCTCGCCCGCCCGGTCGGCCCTCCCGACATCGGTGAGCAGTCCCTCCATGCGCGCCACGTCCACTTCGACGGCGCCGGGGGTGAGGCGGTAGCCGCACCGGTCGTGCTCGATCACCGCGTCCGGGCCGTCCTCGCTGCGCAGGGCCTTGCGCAATCGGTAGACGTACACCGGCACCACGTTGGTGAGGGGTGACTCCATTCCCCATACTCCGTCGAGCAGTTCCTGCCGGCTGACCGTCCGTCCCGCGCCGAGCGCGAGCGCGGCCAGGACGGACTGCTGGCGCAGGTGCCCCAGGTTCAGGGGCCGCCCGTCCTGCCCTGCCTGGAGGGGCCCGAGCAAGGAGATCCGTACTCTCGGTCCGGCCTTCGGCACCACGCGAGTTCGCGGCACCGGGCTCAGTTCCCGCGTGCGGGGGCCGGTGCCGGGGACGACGAGGCCGCAGTCGAAGGCGTGGACGATGGCGGCGGCCCGGTCGCGCAGCCCGAGCTTCGCGAGGATGCGCGCGAGGTGTCCGGCCACCGCGTCTTCGGGGATGGCCAGGTCGGCGGCGATCTCGTCGTCCCGCAGGCCGCAGCCGACGGCATGGAGCACCCTGCGCTCCTGCTGCCTGAGCGTGGTGGCAGTCGTCGGCATCACTGCTCCCTGGGCTGGTCGGGCGGTCGGACGCGGTCGACAACGTAACGGCGGGAACCGCGGCCGGAACATCCGGAACGTTCCGGAGTGACAGGCGAGGCACGGAACGAAGAGCGGGTGGTCCGGTGGTTCGTTCCGCCGGTGTGGGGGAGGGCGACCAGGCCCACTTCTGGAACGGCTTCGTGGACGCCGTGCGCGAAGCCGTCGACCGGCACGGACGCGGCCGCTGAGCGAGCGGGGCAGGAAAACCCGGGAGGGCCCCGCACCGGCCAACGCTCTTGTGGTGAGCAGGAGATGAGCAGCGGACTCCCCTGCTAGGGTGCGCCGATGTCATCGATCAAGAAGATTCAGGTCACCTTCGACTGTGCGGAGCCTGAACGCGTCGCCCGCTTCTGGTGCGAGGTGTTGGGGTACGTCGTACCGCCGGCGCCGGAGGGGTTTGCCACGTGGGACGACTACGATCGCTCGCTGCCGACCGAACGTCAGGGCGCAGGGTTCGTCTGCATGGATCCCACCGGTGTGGGCCCGCGCATGTACTTCCAGCGCGTTCCCGAGGGCAAGGTCGTCAAGAATCGGGTGCATCTCGACGTGCGGGTCGGAACCGGGCTCGTGGGTGAAGAGCGCGTGGCCGCGCTCGAAGCCGAGTGCGAACGACTGGTCGCGCTCGGCGCGGCACGCGTGCGATTGCTGCGTGCCGACGAATACAACGAGTCGTGCCTCCTGATGCAGGACATCGAGGGCAACGAGTTCTGTCTCGACTGAGCATCCTCCGCGACGGCAATGCGGGGTGCCCCGATGCGGCCACCACCAGTGGTCGCCGCACCGGGGCCGAGCACCCCGCGTCCGTCCGGTCGCGCGAACGGCCTCAGAGTGCAGGTAGTTGGGCCGCGACGATCACGTTGCCGTACGGGTCCGCGAAGTGGAACGAACGGACGTCCCCCTCCGCCCGTTCGTTCCACACCCGCACGCCGCGAGCGCGCAAGCGCCGCCCGGCCTCCCGCACGTCAGGCGTGAACAGGACGAGCAGGGGCCGGCCGCCGTACTGACGGCCGATCAGCTTGCGCTCCCCGTCCGTGGACGCCGGCATCAGCCAGAGACCGACCGGTGTCTGGCCGGGCAGGCCGACGTGCAGGTAGCGGTAGTCGCCCACCGTCTCGTCGTGCAGTACCACGAAGCCCAGGACCTCGCGGTAGAAGGCCAGTGCCTCCTCGGTGTCCGCGACGAGCACCACCATCCGGCCGAGTGCGGAGAACGGCGTCTGATCGGGAACAGGGGTCATGGGTGAACCTCCGGTGGGTGGGCGGTGGGCGGTGGGCGCTCAGTCGACGCCGAGCAGGCGGCGCCTGTCGTCGGGGCGGGAGGCGAATTCCGCGCAGGGGGCCCGGTGGACGATGCGGCCCTTCTGCATGACGGCGACGTCCCGGGCCACGGAGAAGGCGAGCCCCAGGTTCTGCTCGACGAGGACGACCGACATGCCCTGGGCCCCCACCTCCCGGATCACCTCACCGACCTGGGTGACGATCGCGGGCGCGAGGCCGTCGGACGGCTCGTCGAGCAGCAGCAGGCGCGGATTGCCGAGCAGGGCCCTGGCGATCGCGAGCATCTGCTGTTCCCCGCCCGAGAGCTCGTCCCCGCGGTGCCCGAGCCGCTCCCCCAGCCGCGGCAGCAGGTCGAGCACGCGGGCACGCGTCCACGGGCCCGTCGCCGGACGCCGAGAGGCGATCGTCAGGTGCTCCGCCACGGTCAGCGGCGCGAACACCCGCCTGCCCTGGGGGACGATGCCGACCCCGGCCCGGGCGATCACGTCGACGCGGGCTCCGGCGAGTTCCCGGCCGTCGAGGGTGAGGCTGCCCCCGTACGGCCGCACGAGCCCCATGACCGTCGAGACGAGGGTGGTCTTCCCGACCCCGTTGCGCCCGAGGACGGCGACGATCCCGCCCGCGTCGAGATCCAGGTCGACACCGCCGAGGACGACGCCCCCGGCGTAGCCGGAGCGCAGCTCGCGCACGCTGAAGAACGGTGTCACGAGGAGACCTCCGCGGTGCCGAGGTAGGCGCTCTGGACCGCGGCGGAGGACCGTACCTCGTCCGGTGAGCCGGTCATGAGGTGTCTGCCGAGGTGCATGACGGTCACCGTGTCGGCGAGTTCGAAGACCATGTCGAGGTCGTGTTCGACGAGGAGTACGGTCACCTCGCCGGGCAGGGCGGCGAGCAGTGCGGTGAGCCGCGCGGTCTCCGCGGGGGACATGCCGGCGGCCGGCTCGTCCAGGAGCAGCAGCCGGGGGTCCGTGGCGAGCGCGACGGCGACCTCCAGCTGCCGCCGCTCGCCGTGCGAGAGTTCGGCCGCCGCGAGCTCGTGCCGGGTGGGCAGGCCCACCTGGTCGAGCAGCGCGTGCGCCTGTGCGATGGCCCGCGGCCGGGCAGCGACCTTCCGCAGGCCCCCGAGCCCTCCCCCGGGCCTGCGCAACAGGGCGAGCAGGACGTTCTCCCGTACGGACTCGCGCAGGAAGAGGCTGGAGTGCTGGAACGTCGCCGCGACGCCGAGCCCGACCCGGCGGTGCACGGGCAGCCGGGTCACGTCCTGCCCGTCGACGAGGATCGATCCGGCGGTGACCGGCAGCGTTCCGGAGATCAGGCCGAACAGGGTCGACTTGCCCGCACCGTTCGGGCCGATGATCGCGTGCCGCGCCCCGGCCCGCACGGTGAGGGAGACCTCGTCCAGAGCCCGGAAGGACCCGAAGTGCCGTGACACGTCGCGTAGTTGAAGGAGGGAGGAGCGGTCGTGGGTCCGGTCTGTCACGTCGTTCTCTTTCGGGTGGGCCCCAGCGGCAGCCGTACGCCGGCCAGCCCGCGGGGAAGCGCGTAGACGGCGACGACGAAGAGCGCCCCGAGCAGCAGCGGGCCGTGCCCGGCGACGGCTTCGAGGTTTCCGAGGTAGTCGCGGGTGAGCCACACCAGCGCGGCGCCCGCGCAGGCTCCCCACAGGGAGCCGGAGCCGCCGATGACGACGGCCAGCAGCGCCAGGGCGGCGATCTCGAATCCGGCGTCGCCGGGCGAGACGAACCGCTGGACCGAGACCCACAGGGATCCGGCGGCGCCCGCCAGCGCCCCGGCTCCGCAGTAGACGGTCAGGGCGTAGCGCTGCGTCGGGTAGCCGATCGCCCTCATCCGCGGCTCGTTGTCCCGGATTCCGCGCAGGGCGAGGGCGAAGGGGGTCGAGCCCAGTCGGGAGACGGCCGCGAAGAGCAGCAGGAACACGGCCAGTACGTAGAAGTAGACAAGCCCGTCCAGCGCGAGCGCGGACATGCCGGGGAGCGGTACGACGGGCGGGATGCCCGACAGGCCGTCGGTGCCGTTGGTCAGCGACTTCCAGTTGACCGCGGCGCTGTACGCGATCTCGCCGATGGCCAGGGTCAGCATCAGGAAGACCACGCCCCGGGCCCGCACCGCCAGCCACCCCGTCGGCACCGCCACCAGCGCGGAGACGCCCGCGGCGATGAGGAGTTGGAGGATTCCGATGTCGGTGAGGCGCGTCGCCACGATGGCGGCGGTGTAGGCGCCGACGCCGAAGTGGGCCGACTGGCCGAGGGTCGGCAGTCCGGTCAGGCCGGTGAGCAGGTTCACGCTGACGGCGAGGAGCCCGAACACCAGGATCCGCGACAGGGTGCCGATGGCGTACGGTCCGAGGACGAAGGGGGCCAGGGCGAGTGCGAGGACCGCGGCGGTCCCGGACAGCCGCCGTCGGGCGGCGCCGGGGGTTCCGCCGCCGTTTCCGCCGGACGTTCCGGTGGTGCGCGCCGCGCCGATGGCTCGGGTCGGGCTCATGCGCGCACCGCCGAGGGGACCAGGCCGTGCGGCCGGACGACGAGCACGATCAGCATCGTCCCGAAGAGGAGGAAGGGAGCGTACTCGGGGAGCAGCGCCACCCCCAGGGTCTGCACCTGCCCGATGAGGAGCGCTCCGGCGAGCGCGCCGCGCACCGATCCGAGGCCGCCCACGACCACGACGACGAGCGAGAGGACGAGCACGGTCTCGTCGACACCGGGTCCGGGTCCCAGGATCGGTGCCCCGAGGACCCCGCCGACAGCCGCCAGGGCGGCGCCGGAGGCGAAGACCCCGTAGAGCACCTTGCGGACGTCGACCCCCAGCGCGCGCACCATGTCCCGGTCCGCGACGGCGGCCCGTACCAGTGCTCCGAGCGAGCTGCGTTCGAAGACGAGGTACACGAGGAGCGCGAGGCCCGCGGCGACGCCGATGAACACGAGCCGGTAGACCGGATACGCGTGGCCGAGGAGGTCCACCGTCCCGCGCAGCCCCGTCGGCGGGTCCGTGGGCAGCACGTCGCCGCCGAAGGCCGCGGCCAGCAGGTCCGCGACGATGAAGGTGATGCCGAGCGTCAGCAGCGCCTGGTCCAGGTGCCCCCGCCGGGCGAGCGGCCGGGTGAGGAACGTCAGTGCTGCCCCGCCCGCGCCGCCCGCCAGGGCTCCGGCCGCCAGCGCGAGGACCAGGCCCCAAAGGCTGCCGTCGGACAGGGCGTAGGCGAGGTAGGCGCCGGCCAGGTAGAGCGTCCCGTGGGCCAGGTTCAGCACGTCCATCATGCCGAAGACCAGGGAGAGTCCGACCGCGATCGTGAACAGCAGCAGACCGAAGGCAACCCCGTCGACGACGCTGACGAGGTTGCCGTCCAACCATCCGGTCATGTCAGCCGCCCAGCCGGCCGAGCTCGGCGGTCACGGTGTTGGCGCCCTGCTTGACCTCGCGCAGGTACCAGGGCTGGACGGGCGTGCCCGCGCTGTTGAACTTCCACGTACCGCGCGGGCTGTCGACGTCCCCCACTTCGGCGATGGCGGCGTTGACCGATTCCGACGTCACGACGCCGTCGCCGTCACCGGTGCCGCCGGCCGCCTCGATCGCCTTGTCGAGCACCTGCGCCGCGTCCCACGACGCCATCGCGTAGGTGGTGGCGGGGGCGCCGTAGGCGGACCGGTAGGCCGGCGCGAACTGCTTGTTGGCCGCGTTGTCCAGGTCCGCGCTGTAGTTGAGCGCGGTGAGGATGCCGTCGGCCGCCTCTCCCTGTCCCTTCAGTACGCCGCCCTCGGTGAGGAAGCCGGGCCCGTAGAGCGGGATCTTGCCGGCCAGCCCGAAGTCCCGGTACTGCTTGACGAAGTCGACGGCCGCGCCGCCCGCGTAGAAGCAGAAGACCGCCTTCGCGCCCGAGTTCTGGATCTGCGCGAGGTAGGGCTGGAAGTTCTTCGTCCCCGGGAACGGGGTGTAGACCTCCTCCCCCGCGAGCTCGCCCCCGGCCGGCAGGAAGGTGGACTTGAACCCCTCCACCTCGTCCTTGCCCGCCTGGTACCCCGCGGCGATCAGGTAGACGGGACCGCCGGCCTTCTCGGCGACGTACTTGCCCAGGGCCTTGCCCGGCTCGTCGTTGACGTACGAGGTGCGCCAGATGTACTTGGTCCCGGTCAGCGTCGTCGGTGAGGCGTTCGAGCCGACGAGCGGGACCTTGCTCGTCTCGAAGAGGTCCTTGACCCCGTTGATGGTGGCCGAGCTGACCACCCCGCTCACCGCCAGCACCCGGTCCTGCTTGACGAGCTTCTCCGCCGCCGCCTTGCCGGAGTCGGCGGTCTCCCCTTCGTCGGCGATCACGATCTCCACTTCCCGGCCGCCGAGTTTGCCGCCGTGCTGCTTGACGTAGAGCTCGAAGCCCTGCTTCATGTCGTCGCCGAGCGCCTTGTACGTCCCGGACTGCGGGACGAGGAGCCCGATCTTCACGGGCCCGTCCTGCTTGTCGCCGTCGCCGGTCCCGAGGCTGGCGCCACCGCATGCGGTGGTCAGCAAGAGGCCCGTTGTGACGGCGAGCAGTCCAACGGGACGAAACCGACCTGCCATGGAGACTCCGTACGTTGTCAGCCGGCCCTGGTGGACCGGGTGTTGCCGATGGGGTGCCTGGAGGGTGACACGTGTCTATCGCGCAATCCCGACGGCCGTCAATAGTTCGCGAGATACTGGGCGCCGAGACCTTCCCACCCCTTGACCCCTCTCGCAGATGTGCCGTAACACTTGCGGTCGTCAAATCTCCGCCATGCCGCTGTGGGTGGCGGTCCCGCGATCAGTCAGGGAGTGCAGCACCATGACCGACGATCCATCGCGACGCAAAGTCCTCAAGAACAGCACGGTGCTGGCCGGAGCCGCACTGCTCTCCTCCGGGGTCCAGGGCGGGTACGCGGCGCAGGCCGCGGCCGCCCCGCAAGCGGACGACCCCTCGCCCGTCGTGGACCTGCCCGCGGGCCGGCTGCGCGGAGCCGCCGAAGGAGGTCTCGCCGTCTTCAAGGGCGTTCCCTACGCCGCACCGCCGGTCGGCCCCCTGCGCTGGCGGCCCGCCCAGCCCCACCCCGGCTGGTCGGGGACGCGCGACGCCACCGCGTTCGGCCCGAGCGCCCCGCAGCCCTACCGTGAGGGGGGCGGCGACCCGGTGCTCGGATCGCACGGCTCGCCCCCGTTCGACGAGGACTGCCTCACGCTCAACGTCTGGACCCCGCGCGCCGACAACGCCAAGCGGCCGGTGATGGTCTGGATCCACGGCGGCGGCTTCATCTCCGGTTCCGGCTCACTGCCCATCTACTCCGGCGAGACCTTCGCGCGCGACGGCGACCTCGTCGTGGTGACCATCAACTACCGGCTCGGGCCGCTGGGATACCTCTACTTCGGCGAGGACGGCGCCGGCGGGAACTTCTGGCTCACCGACCAGCTCGCCGCACTGCGCTGGGTACGCGACAACGTCGCCGCGTTCGGCGGGGACCCGGACAACATCACCCTCGCCGGCCAGTCCGGCGGCGCGTTCTCGGTCGCCGCGCTGGCCGGCGCCCGGCCCGCGGGCCGCCCGCTGTTCCGGCGCGCCATCCTGCAGAGCCCGCCCCTCGGGCTGCAGGTCCCCACGCGCACCGAGTCCTTGCAGCGCAGCGCCACCTTCCTCGACATCCTCGGGGCCAAGGACGTGGCGCAGTTGCGGACCCTGCCCTGGCAGCAGCTGATGGGCGCCACCATCGAGATGTTCAAGCGCACCGGCCGGTGGGGGTACTGGTCGACCCCGTACCTGCCGGTGATCGACGAGGTGACGCTGGACCGCCACCCCTGCGAACTGCTGCTCAGCGGCCCCGGGGCGGACATCGACGTCCTGATCGGCTGTACGAGGGAGGAGGCCAACTTCGCCTTCGCGCTCGACCCGACGTACGCCGCCGCGACCAAGGACCAGGTGCTCGCACGCGCGCGGGACACCTTCGGAAACCGGGCTTCCGAGGCGTACGGCGCGTACGAGGAAGCCCGGCCGGGCGCCCGGCCGGTGGACGTGCTCATGGACCTGATCGGCGACGACCTGTTCCGGATGCCCGCCTTGGCGCTCGCCGAACGGCGGGCGGCGGCCCGCAAACGTCCGGTCTGGGCCTACCAGTTCGACCTGCCGACGCCCGCGTACGGCGGCAAGCTGGCGGCGCCGCACTGCCTGGAGCTGCCGTTCGTCTTCGACAACTTCGACAAGTGGTCGCAGGCGCCGTTCCTGACCGGGCTCGACCCGCGGATCCGTGAGGGGCTGGCCTCGACCGTGCACGCGGCGTGGATCTCCTTCATCCGCACCGGCGATCCCAACCACCAGGCCATGCCGAACTGGCAGCGCTACGAACGGGACTCCCGCACCACAATGAGCCTGGACTCGGTCACCACCGCGAGCAACGACCTCGCCGGATACTGGCGCCGCCTCCGCCGGCCGACGGGGGCCTAGCCGATCCACACGGCCCCTGCCCCCGGCGGGCGGGGGCCCGTTCGTGAGCTCGGTGATGGTGACGCAGACGTGGCTCTCCGGGTCGTGGAGCGCGACCTCTTGGACATCGCCGCCGATGCCGACGGCGCGTCACTCGGGGCGGCGTGCCCAGGCGATCACGCAGCGCTGGAACGTGGCGTGGAAGGCGCCGGACTCCGACAGGGCCCGCTGTTCCCGCAGCAGCGCCTCGATCCGCTCGCGCGCGATGGGGGCGCCGGTCGATGCGACGTGTGCGGCCCGCTCCAGGGAGATGACGTGGGACAGCTCCGCGACCGAGGAGTAGACGACCAGTTCGGTCTCGGTGCGCACGTCCGTGAAACCCGCCTGGATCAGCAGGCGCCGCAGGTCCCTGCCGATCCGGCGGTGCGGGATGTGGCTGCCGACCGCCTCCGCGACGAGGCGCGCCGCCTCCGTGTCCGCCGAGGCCAGGGCGAGCGATGCCCAGTCCGGCTCCAGCACCGCGAGTCCGCCGCCCGGTCGCAGCACCCGGTGCGCCTCGGCCAGGACGGCGGCGGGATCTCGTACGTGTTGCAGGACCCGCTCGATGCGGCAGCCCGCGAAGGCCTCGTCGGCGAACGGCAGGCCGTGCGCATCGGCGTGTACGAGCCGTACCGCGAGCCCGTGGTTCTGGAGCCGCAGTCGGCTCGCCTCCAGCATCACGCTGCTGGAGTCCACTCCGAAGGCGCGGCGTCCCGCGCTCTCCAGCTCGACGAGTTCGTGTCCCGCACCGCAGCCGAGGTCCAGGACGCTCTGGCCCGGCTCCACGGCCAGGCCCGCGCGCATCACGTTCTTGGGATCGGACAGTCCTCGATGCGCGTCATCGAGGTAACGGAGGAGTTCCGGCCCGCGACCACTGCGGTCGACGTCGGCGAAAGCGTTCATGGCGGCACCCAGGTGCGGCAGCCCAGGCGGTCGGCTCCCGCGCATGTGCTTCCCGATGGTTGCATCCATCTCCGGGCCGCCAGTCGCTGGAACCCGCATTCTGGCATACGGGCCGACAGGGACAGCGGGCAGGAGCTACGTTGTCGCCGTTGCGCAACGCCGCCGATGACGGAGGACCGCAGATGCAGACCCGTTGGGCCGATGACCCTCGCAAGCGGGCGGTGTGGGGGACAGCCCTCGTCCTGATCGCCGTCACCGCGCTCCTCGGGGGCGCGCCCGGGGCCGCCACGGCGAAACCCCTCACCGTCCCGCCCGTTCCCGTCCTGTCCTGGGGCCCCTGCGACGGAGCGGAGGCGGCGGGCGCGAAGAACGCGGACGACCCTGGCAACGGCTTCGAGTGCGCGACCGCCCAGGTGCCCCTGGACTACCGTGAGCCCACCGGGCGTTCGATCCCGCTCGCGGTCACCCGACGGCTCGCGGCCGACCCGGCGCACCGCACCGGTGTCCTGCTGCTGCACCCCGGCGGACCCGGCAACTCCGGTGTGGACTTCGCCCGTGACAGCTACGACGCGCTCCCCGCCTCCCTGCGCGACGCCTTCGACGTCGTCGGGTACGACATGCGCGGTGTGAGACGCAGCGGTCAGGTGGAGTGCTGGAACGACACGGAGTACTCCGCCGCCGTCGACACCGCGCGCGGCGTACCCGGCCCGGGAGCCCTGCACACCGCCATCCGCCAGGGCCGCGCGTTCGCCGACGCCTGCCGGGAACGCTCGGCGGACCTCGTGCCGTTCATCGGCACCGGGTCGAACGCCAAGGACATCGACCTGCTGCGCCAGGCCCTCGGTGAGGAGCGGCTCTCCTTCTACGGCCGTTCCTTCGGCAGCTACGTCGGCACCGTCTACGCCGCGCAGTTCCCGCGGCGCGTCCGCGCCATGGTCCTCGACGGTGCCTACGATCCGCGGCGCTACGCCGAGGTGCCGTACTCCTACGACGCCGGGCAGTTCGTCGCCCTGGACACGGCGGTCGGCCGGTTCCTTGACTGGTGCGCGCGCAATGCCGCCGCCTGCGGATTCGGAGAGGGCCGGCCGCGGCAGGCCTTCGAGGAGCTCAAGCGGTCGCTGGACGCCGACCCCGTCATCACCGCGAGCGGACGGCCGGCCTCCGGCTACACCCTCGCCTACCGCCTGATGTTCAACATCAACTCGGGCCAGGAGACATGGCCCTACCTGGGACAGGCCCTGCGGGCGGCCCAGGCCCGCCAGAGTTCCTTCCTGTTGTCTCCGCCCTCCCCCGCGTCGTTCGACTTCCTCAACGTCAACATGGCCGTCGAGTGCGCCGACCGCGTCTACCCGACCAGCCGCCTGCTGCTGGGCACGATGGTCAGCGCCCACGTCGCCACCGCTCCGCTGCTGGGACCCCCCATCGGCCTCGGGCCGCCCACGTACGACCACAACCACGCGCCCACCTGTGCCCAGTGGCCGGCCGAGCGCCCGAGCCGGTACGAGGGCTCCTACCGGGCGGCCGGTTCGGCCCCGATCCTGGTCCTCGGCACGACCGGGGATCCGGACACCCCGTACCAGGACGCGGTGGCCCTCGCGGGGACGCTGGACGGCGGACGGCTGCTGACGTTCGCCGGTGAGGGGCACACCGCCTACAACCGGAGCGCATGCGTCAGCGCTCTGGCCACGGATTACCTCGCCACCCTCGCCCTCCCCGCACGGGGCACCGTCTGCGCGGACGAGACGCCCCCGGAGCCGCTCGCCCGCCGCACCACGGGCATCGAGGTGGACGAGACCCGCGATGTGATCCCCGCCCTCCGCACCCTCCGCACCCTCCACTGAACACCCCGCGCCGTCGTCCGACCGGGGCCGCGGCCCATGACGCCTCAACCCGCCACGCCTCGCTCCGTCGCGGCGCGGCGAGCGGTGATGATCCAGGCTCGGGAGTCGAACCAGACGCCGTCGTCGCCCAGATGCGCGGCGAGCACCGCGCGCAGCTTCTCGACGGCGCGTGGTGCGCCGGCCGGATCCAGCCCCTTCAGGAGCGCGCCGGTGCACGTGAAACCGCGGACCCATGCGAGGGCCGTGGCCACGTCCGGACCGTAGTAGACCCGTTCGTGGACGCCGGTGAACGCGACGTCGGCGAACCCTGAGGCCCGCAGGATCTCCTGGACGGCCGGCGGGTCGCCCAGCGAGAACGGATCAGGCCCCTCGGAGGCACCGGCCGCCGGCCCGTGGGCCCCTCCGAGGGACCGGCGGATGGCGACGTCCCATGCGTTGCGCTCCCGGGCCTGCCAGACCATCATCACCAGGCGCCCGGCCGGGCGCAGCGCCCGCCCGATGTTGGCGAACGCGGCGACGGGATCGTCGAAGAACATGGTGCCGAACCGGCTGATCACGAGGTCGAACCGCTCCTGCTGGAAGCGGTGGGCCTGGGCGTCGGCCTGCTCGAACGTGACGTTGCGCAGCCCTTCGGCCCGGGCCAGCTCGCGGGCGCGCCCGAGCGCGGGTTCCGAGACGTCGACCCCGAGCACGCTGCCCGCCCGGGCCCTGCGCGCGGCCTGGCGGGTGGTCTGCCCGGTGCCGCAGCCGATGTCGAGGACGTGGTCGTGGAGCCGGACGCCGGCCGCCCGGCGCAGCACCTCGTTGTGCCGCTGCAGCTCGGCGTCGTAGCCGCTGGTCCCGGGCGTGTGATCGCCCGTGGCGTGTCGCATCGCAGTCCCTTCGCGTCGGCCCGAGGCCGCCTGGGGCGCCGTGGATCACCGGTATCCATCATGGCCGCAAGTTCAAACGGATACATCATCCGCATGTGTGCTACGGTCGCCGCAAGCGGATGACCTATCCGCATTCCGAATTCCTGCGTGGGGTGGACGAGCCATGAAGAAGACTGCCGTGGTCACGGCCGGGACCGCCGGCATCGGCCTGGAGACGGCGTTGGGGCTGGCCGCCGCCGGCTACGCGGTCACCGTGGTCGGACGCAACCCGGACCGGGGCGCCCTCGCGGTCGAGCGCATCGACGCGACGGGCCCGGCGCACCCGGCCCGGTTCCTGGCCGCCGACCTCGCCTCCCTCGACGAAGTACGCGCCCTCGCCGAGCGGATCGCCTCCGGGCACGCCGCCTCGGGCGAACCGCTGAACGTACTGGTCAACAACGTCGGCGCGATGTTCGCCGACCGGCAGGACCTGGGCGGAGTGGAGGCATCGTTCGTCGTCAACCACCTCTCCCCCTACCTGCTCACCGAACTGCTGCTGCCCACCCTGACGGCCGGCGCACCGAGCAGGATCGTGAACGTCACCTCGGGCGCGGTCGGGGCCGCCAAGCGGGTGTTCGACAACGTCGAGCCGCCCGGCGGCTACTACGGCTTCCACTGGTACGGCCGCGCCAAACTGGCCCATCTCGCCCACACCCTCGACCTGGCCGCGCGGCTGGACGGCACCGGCGTATCCGTCTTCGCCGCCGACCCCGGAGGCGCCGCCACCGACATGACCAACGGCACCATGACCGACCCGAAGATCGTCGCCCCCGCCCTGCGCCTCCTGTGGCCCCTGGTACGCCGCAAGTTCGCGCGCTCGACCTCCGGCCCCGCCTCCGTCGCGGCCAGGCCCTCCATCGTCGCCGCCACCGACGACACGCTCACCGGCCGGACCGGTCTCGTCATCGGCGCCCGGGCGACCCCGGTCGCCCCCTTCCGCACCGCGACCGACCCCCGCGTCGCCCGGGCCGTACGCCGGCTCAGCGAACGACACGCACCTCTCGCAGCCGTCTGACCCGCGGCGGGCCCGGAACTGACGCAGACGATGGAAAGGCGGGGCGACACCCTCGGGGCGCCCCGCGCCAGGCCGCCCGGTGCGCGAACATGGTCCCCGGAAGCACCCGCCGGGCTGTGGCCCGGCCATCCGGCACACCGTGGCGAGAGGAGCGGAAGGTGTCCTTCCTCGTTTCGGCGCTCACCGCCTCCCTGGCCGTCGTCCTGCCCCTGGGCGCGGTCGCCGGCCAGGACGTGACGATCGAGGAGACCTTCCGGGCGGCCGGGGGCCGGCCCGCGCACCAGGCGGTCACCTTCGACGCCACGGCGGTACCGGTCGGTGGCAGGGTCACGGTCACCGAGCGGGTCGGCGACGACACCCACGTGGAGCTGCGGCTCCACGGTGTGGAAGCGAACCGGACGTTCGGCGCCCATGTGCATCAGAAGCCCTGCGGCAGCACGCCGAACGACTCCGGGCCCCACTACCAGAACGCCGTGGACCCCGAGCAGCCCTCGACGAACCCCGCGTACGCCGCTCCCCACAACGAGGTGTGGCTCGACATCACCACCGACCACCACGGCGACGGCGCCTCGGCATCCACCGTGGACTGGCGGATCCGCACCGGTCAGGCCCGCTCCGTGGTGATCCACGAGCACGCCACCCACGGGGGAACCGGCACGGCCGGCACGGCCGGAGCACGGCTCGCCTGCGTCAACGTACCGTTCCAGTAGGGACGTCCGCGGGCCCGACAGCGACCGGCCTGCCATGTCCCTGACCAGCTGGGTTATGTTGTGCGTCCCACAGGGGGACGACATACGGAGCATGTGCATGACGCAGAACAGCTGGCCGGGAGCGCACGGGGGCGGTTGGGGTGGCGCCCCCCAGTGGGGGGTCTGGCCACCGGCGGCACCTCAGCCGGGGGTGATACCCCTGCGTCCGCTGGCCCTCGGGGACATCATCAGCGGATCGTTCGCGACCATCCGCGGCCACTGGAAGACGCTCGCCGGTGTGGTGCTGGCCGTGCAGGCCATGGCCCTGGCGGTCATGGCCGTCGTGGTGGGCGTCGCCGTGGCCGCGGTCCACGACCACTTCGAGCCCGTCTTCGATCCGCCGTTCGGCGAGGAACCGCCGGCCGAGCACATCGTGCCGCTGGTCGTCGCCGCCATCGCGGTGTTCCTCCTGCTCTTCGCCATCGGCCTGATGGCAATGTCGGTCATCGCCGCGCTCTGTCCGGCGGTCCTCAGGGAAGCCGTGATGGGCCGCCCCACCACCTTCCGCGCGCTGTGGCGGACCTCGGTCCGGCGGGCGCCCGCGGTGGCCGGCGCGCTGTTCCTCAGCATCCTGATCGCCGGTTCCCCGGTGTTCGTCGTCCTGGCGGTGTGGGTGCCGCTGGTGGTCTCCGCCGGGTCCAGGGACGGCGCCCTCGCGCTGCTCGGTTTCCTCCCGCTGCTGATGCTGGCCGCCGTGCCGCTGGCCGTCTGGCTCAACATCCGGTTCGGCCTGACCTCGGCCGTCGTGGTCCTCGAAGGCGCGGGTCCGGTCACCGGGCTGCGGCGCTCGGCGGCACTGGTCCGGGGCGACTGGTGGCGGATCTTCGGCTACACCTTGGTCGCCGTCATGCTGGCGGGGGCGATCGCGTACGCGATCCAACTGCCCTTCAACCTCATCGGCACGTTCGCGATGATGCCCGCCCTTCAGGCGATACCCGAGGGCGGCGCCCCTTCGGCGGGAGCCATCACCGCCCTGGTGTTCGCCTTCCTGCTCCTGTTCTTCGGCGGCGCCGCCGGCCAGACCTTCCAGATCGGCTTCAGCCAGCTCGCGAGCGCCATGCTCTACGTCGACCAGCGGATGCGCCGCGAGGGCCTCGCCGAGGCGCTCCTCGCCGAACTCGCCGCCGCCGCCCCGGCCGCCGCCGGACCTCCGGCAGCCGCAACCGCGCCCGCCGCGCCGCCCCAGCCCGCCGGTGACGGGGATTCCTGAGGAACGGCCCGTACGCCGCGACGCCCCCCTCGCTACGCCGCGTCCGCCGAACTGATCAGCAGGTCGAGCAGGGCGAGGAGCGCGTCGCGGACGTCGGTGCGGGCGCGCGCGTCGAGCAGGAGGACGGGCGTGTCCGGGTCGCGCAGGTGCAGCGCGGCGGCGATCTCCTCGGCGGTGTAAGGCTGTTCGCCGTGGAAGCAGTTCGCGCCCACCACGAACGGCAGCCCGCGGCTCTCGAAGAAGTCGATGGCCGGGAAACTCCGGTCCAGGCGCCGCGTGTCGACGAGGACGAGCGCGCCGAGGGCGCCGGCCAGCAGGTCGTCCCACATGAACCAGAAACGCTCCTGGCCCGGAGTGCCGAAGAGGTAGAGGACGACCCCCGCGTCGGTGAGGGTGAGCCGGCCGAAGTCCATCGCCACGGTGGTGACCGCTTTGGACTCGATTCCGTCGAGGTCGTCGACGCCCACTCCGGCCGCGGTCAGCCGCTCCTCCGTACGCAGCGGCTCGATCTCGGAGATCGTCTCGACCAGGGTCGTCTTGCCGACGCCGAAGCCTCCCGCGACGAGGATCTTGACAGGCGACACCTGTCCGGCAGGGGCGACAGACGGGTCATATCCATCATATCCGGGCAAGGTTGTCCCTGATTCTCATGAGCATGTGGACGTTGGTGGTCTCCGCCCCCTGCAAGGGCGGCTGGTGGTGGATCAGCCCGCGGTCCGCGAGTTCTCCGAGCAGCAGCGTCATCGGCGTGAGCCGGATCCGCATCCGCGCCGCGATCTCGGCGACCGCCAGCCCGCCCGGCGGGGCGCACATGGCGAGGACGGCCTGCCACTCGGTGGGCAGGCCGCCTTGGGCGTCGGGGCCGACGGCCGCCGTGATCGTGGTGTCCATGGTGAGCACCGTGTGCGGCGCGGCGGTCCGGCCGTCCGTCAACGCGTACAGCCGGGTCCGGCGGCGGCCGCCGCGCTGCGGCTCCCCCGGCTCGGACACCTCGGATGCTTCGGACGCTTCGGACGCCTCGGCCATCTCGTGCTCGGACACCTCGGATTCGGACCGCTCGGGCTCGGACCGCTCGGGCTCCGGCATCTCGGGCTCCGGCATCTCGGGCTCGGGCATTACGGCTTCGGCGCCGACGAACGGTCGGGGGTGCCCAGCCATTCGCCGAGCGCCTGGGCGGTACGCACGGCCTCGCCGCCCAGCTCACCGAGGCGGGCCTTGCGGGAGGTCACCACGAGGAGCGTGCTGCCCTCCCCGCACCCGACCACGCAGAGGTACCGGTCGTCCATCTCGACCAGTTGGCGGATCACGCGGCCGCCGTCTATCTCCCGGGAGATCGCCTTCATGGTGGCGGCGATCCCGGAGGCCGCGGCCGCCATGCGCTCCGACTGGTCCCGGTCGAGGAGGTAGGCGGTGAGCGGGATCCCGTCGTTGGACAGGAGTACGGCTCCCTGGATGCCGGCGATCCGGCTCAGATGGCTGTCCAGGACGCTGAAGATCGCGTCGTTCGCCGCCGAAGTGCCGGACGTCGCGGAGTTGGGGGTCGTCGTCATCGCTGATCCTGTTCCTGTCTGAGCTCGGCTTCCACCTTCTGCGTCCCCTCTTCATAGTCCGCCCACGCGTCGGCGACCTCCTCGGGGGTGTCCGGGCCAAGGCCCGGCTCCGGCTCCGGCACGCGCGGGGCGCGGAGTTGCCTGGTCATGTGGGTCTGCGGGACGCGCTCCGGGAGGGCGGGGCGGGCGCCGCCGTCCCCGGTCACGGGCCGGAGCACGGGCGTACGCCGCGCCGGCGCCGGGGTCGGCTCCGGCCGCTCGACGGCGTCCGGCCGCGGTACCGGCTCGGCCGCTGCCCGCCGTACGGGGACGGGCGCGGGGGCCGGAACGGACACTGCTGCGGCGGACGCGGGGGCGAGGGGCCCGGCCGGGGCGGCGGGCCGCGCCAGCAGGTCGCTCGGCAGCACGACGACCGCCGAGGTCCCCCCGTACACCGAACGCCTCAGCGTGACCTTGGCCCCCAGCTGGTCGGCCAGGTGACCGACCACGAAAAGGCCCAGCCGGTGCGCGTTCTCGGCGAGTTCGGAGTAGGGCGGGGCGGAGTGCAGGCGCCGGTTCATCTCCTCGTAGCCGGACACGCCCACCCGCGGCCCCCGGTCCTCGATCTCCACCGACAGCCCGTCCGCGACCGCTTCGGCCCGGATGACCACCTTCGACCTGGGCGGGGAGAACCGGGTGGCGTTGTCCAGCAGCTCGGCCAGCAGGTGGCTGATCTGGCTGATCACGCTCGGTTCGACGCTCGCCTCGTCCAGCGCGTGCCGTTCGATCCGCCGGAAGTCCTCGACCTCCGCCGCGGCCTCGCGCAGCAGGTCGGCGACCCGCATCGGCTCGGTGTGCGGGTCGGGGACCTCGCCGCCGGACAGGATGAGCAGGTTCTCGACCTGCCGCCGCATGCCGACGGTCAGCTGGTCGGACCTCATCAGCTCGGCGAGCAGCGCCTCGTCGTGGCCGAAGGTGTCCTGGATCTCCTCGGTGAGGCTCAGCTGGCGGCTGACCAGGTTCCCGGTGCGCGAGGCGATGCCGGAGGCGAACATGCCGAAGCCGTGCCGCTCGGCCGCGAGCTGCCGGTGTCCGTCGACGGACACGGCGACGACCCGGGCGAACGCGTCGTTGATCCGCCCGACCTCGTCCTGGTCCCCTCGGACCGCCGGCAGCGCGGCGTCGTCGACGGGCTGGCCGCGGTGCAGCCGGGCCACGACGTCCGGCAGGGTCTGCTCGGCGACGGCCACGGTGCGCTCGTGCAGCCGACGCAGGCGGCGCAGCACCGAGCGGGTGGTGACCACGACGACGGCCACGACCAGCAACAGTGCGCCGGCGCTTCCGCCGACCAGCCAGTAGACGTCGCTCTCCAGCTCGGCGGCGTTCGCGTCGGCGTGGGCCAGCAGGTCGCGCGAGCGCTGGTTGCCGAGTTCGACCAGCTGCGCCGCGAACACCTGGTGCGCCGCCGGCCAGTCGTTGACATCGGCCGGCAGCTTCATCCCGGAATCGGTGATCTTGTGCTGGGCGACGATCGCGTTCTCGACGCGCAGCTTCGTCTTCCAGGCGTCCGAGCCGGTGATCCGCTCGTACGTCCGCTTCTCCGCGGGCGGCAGGTACGGCACGATCCACGTGTCGTACAGGTGCCGGTGCGCCCCGGCGTCGTCGAGGAACTCACCGAAGGCGGCGGGCGTCAGCTCCCTGGAGGGCCCCGCCAGCGTGAGGATCGTGTCCTGGCGGGCCAGCATCTCGGAAGCCGAGATCATGGCGACGACCGGGCGGCTCTCCTCGACGAGAGCGGCGTCATCGGTGTGGCTGAACGCCCCCTGGTAGAGACCTGTGATCCCGTCGATGACCTCGTTGTAGTACGCCATCGTCTGCGCGGCGACGCCGGTACGGGCGTCCGCGCGCGAGCGGAAGGCGGTCAGCTGGTCGAGGCGGGTCTTGACGTCCTGGACGTGTTCCGCGGCCTGCGCGGTCTCCGGCCGGCCGCCGGAATCGGCCGCGAGGCGCCGGAATTCGGCCACGGCCCGGTCGGTGGCCGCCCTGCGGTCGCGCAGATCGGCGTCACGGACGGGGGTCCCCGCCCACCGTGCGGCGGTCATCTTGCGTTCGGCCTGCAGCTCGGCCATGAGCCGGAACAGCGGCTCGCCGATCCGCTTGCTCGCCGCCAGGTCGTCGCGCAGGTGGTCGGCCTGTACCAGCAGCCGTTCGGCGGTCACCGCCACCTGCGTGCCCATGGCCACGGTGGGGACGACCGCGAGCCAGATGAGCAGCGTACGGAGGCGCACGGTGCGCCGTCTTCGGGCCGTCGACGGCCCTGGGGTGCCTTCGGGTATGGGAGACATCGGTCCTCGGGATGCGGCGGGGCAGGATCGCGCGAGCGACAGGCGCCGATCATATCCAGCCACAACGAAACACATACACCCGCACCCGACGGCTGACTCGTGCTCAGAGGTGCGCGCGCGGGGCGGCCGAGGCCGAGACGAGGACCTGCCACCCGCCTAGGGTGGGTGGATGGACGACATGGCGATCGTGGCCGGTCAGGCCGAGTGGCGGGGCGGGTTCGAGGAGCGGGTGCTGGCCGGGTACCGGGCCGCGGGGTGCTCGGAGCCACTGGCCCGGGCCCTGCTGGAGCGGGCGGTGGAGGGGATCGAGGAGTGGACGGTGGCCACGGACGGCACCGGATGGATCGCGGTCGGGCTGACGGAGGAGAACGGGGCGGTCGTGGGCCGGATCCACGACCTGACGGTGGCCCAGGGTCGCGCGTGGGCCGAGCGGTGGTGCGCCGGGCACGGCGCGCAGCGGGTGGCGGTCCGGCTCACCGGCGGCGCGGGAGGGGGAGCGTTCGCCGACTATCCCGTACGGGGACAGAACCGGATGCGTGCCGCGGCCGAGCGGCCCGAGCTGCCTCCGGGCCTGACGGTCCGCCCGCTCACGGAGGAGGAGTACCCGGCCTGGTATACCGCCGAGGAGGCCTCGTACATCGCGGACATCGTCCGGGCCGGAGCGCTGACTCCGGAGCAGGCCAAGGAGAAGTCCGACCAGGACTTCGCCCGTCACCTCCCGCAGGGGTACCTGACCCCGGAGCACGGCTTCTACGCGATGGAGGCCGAAGGCCGGGTGGTCGGCACCGGCTGGGTCAACCACGGCTTCCTGCCGGGCGTGACCTTCGGCTTCTCGCTGGAGGTGCACCAGGAGCACCGGGGCAAGGGGTACGGCCGGGCCGCGATGACGGTCGGCGAGTGGGCCACGCGGCACGGCGGCGACGAGGTGATGATGTTCAACGTGTTCGGCGGGAACGAGGTCGCGATGAGCCTGTACGACAGCACCGGCTTCGCCGTGCTGGACGAGTACCGCTCGATCGACCTCTGATGCACGCCGGTGGCCCCGTTCGTGGGGTGGAAGCGGAAGACGAGGGCGCCGTGCCCACGCCATCCCGCGGCGGTGTCGCCGCCCGGGCCCGGTAGCGGCAGCGAGCGGCTCGCCGGGTCAGTCGGGTCAGTCGGGTCAGTCGGGTCAGTCGGGTCAGAGGGGTTTCGACGCGGCGATCCCGGTGAGGATGATGTCGATTCCGGCGAGGAACTCGATGCGGTCGTCGTGGTCGCGCAGTTGCTCCGCGACGTCACGGGTGAACGCGTACTCGTCGGGATCGAGGTTCGCCCAGGTGTGGGCGACAGTGTTGAGGAACTCGGTCCGGTTCTCCTCCGACTCCTGCCCATGGGCGTTGGCCGCGTTCTGTCCGCCCACTCCGAGGATGTAGTTCAGCAGCGCGGACGCGGCGGTGAACTGGGCGTTGCGCGGCACTCCGAGCGCTCGGACCTGGCGCCCGAGGTGTTCGAAGACCCGCAGCATCGGAGACTGCCCCGGGGAGCGGGCGAGTTGGGTGCCGATCCACGGGTGGGCGTCGATCGCGTCGAACACGCCGAGCGCGAGGTCACGGATCGCCTCCTGCGGCGTCGCATCGGCACGGACGTCGGTCATGGTGTCGGCGACGACGGCCTCGGTGGCGGCGCTCAGGAGCTCATCCTTGCCCGAGACGTGCCAGTAGATCGCGCCGGGCCCGGTGGCGAGGCGCTCGGCCAGCACACGGAACGTGAGTCCGGCATCACCCGCCGTGTCGAGAATCCCGATCGCCGCCTCGACGATGCGCTCCCGGGAGAGCGGCTCCCCTCGTCGCTCCGCACGACGCGTCCGTGTTGCCATGCGTCCATCCTGGCACAGCCCTGGAATCCCGTTCCAGCTTGACATCTCTGGAACGCCGCTCCAGTCTGAGGGATGGAACGACATTCCAGAGCGGCGACAGGCAAGGAATCCCCATGACCACTGATGTCACGATCATCGGCGCCGGGCTCGGCGGGCTGACCCTCGCCCGCGTCCTCCACGTCCACGGCATCCCGGCGACGATCTACGAGGCCGAGGACTCGCCGACCGCCCGCACCCAGGGCGGCATGCTCGACATCCACGACTACAACGGGCAGCTCGCCCTCAAGGCCGCGGGCCTGTACGAGGATTTCCTCGGCCTCGTCCACGAAGGCGGCGAAGCGTCGCGCGTGCTCGACAAGGACGGTGCCGTCCTCCTCGACCAGCCCGACGACGGCACCGGTGGGCGTCCGGAGGTCCACCGCGGCGATCTGCGCCGCATCCTGCTCGACTCGCTGCCGGCCGGCACGATCAAGTGGGGGCACAAGGCCACCGCCGTCCGCGCGCTCGGTGACGGCCGGCACGAGGTGGCGTTCGCGGACGGCGCGACCGTGACGACGAACCTGCTGGTCGGCGCGGACGGGGCCTGGTCACGGATCCGCCCCCTGCTGTCGGGCGCGAAGCCCGAGTACGTCGGCATCTCCTTCGTCGAGACGTACCTGTTCGACGGCGACGCCCGTCACCCGGCCAGTGCACGGGCGGTCGGCGGCGGATCGCTCTTCGCGCTCGCGCCCGGGAAGGGGATCCTCGCCCACCGGGAGCCGGGCGGCGTCCTGCACACCTACGTGGCGCTCAACAAGCCGCAGGAGTGGCTCGCCGCCATCGACTTCACCCGCGCGGACGCGGCCACGGCCCGCGTCGCCGAGGAGTTCGACGGCTGGGCCCCGGAACTCACCGCGCTCATCACGGACGGCGAGACCGCTCCGGTTCCGCGGACCGTCAACGCCCTGCCGATCGGACACCGGTGGGACCGCGTGCCGGGTGTCACCCTGCTCGGTGACGCCGCCCACCTCATGTCACCGTTCGCCGGCGAGGGCGCCAACCTCGCCATGTACGACGGCGCCGAGCTCGGCAGCGCCATCGCCGCGCACCCGGACGACATCGAGGCCGCGCTCACCGCGTACGAGGAAGCCCTCTTCCCCCGGAGCGCCGCTGCCGCCGCCGAGGCCGCCCGGAACCACGAGCTGTGCTTCGACGACGACGCCCCGCACAGCCTCATCGCCGTCTTCGCCGGCCACTGGCCCACCGGCCGGTAGGGGGTGTCTGCGGGCATCCCGCCGGTCAACAGGCCGACGCCGCCTTGTCGGTGGGGCGTGCGACGATGCGAAGCATGATCGTCTCGTTGGAATCCCTGCTGCCGACCGCCGGTGCGCACGCCTCGACCACGTACGCCGACTGGGTCGCCGCCCACGACCCGGGCGCGGCCGGGAGCGCGCGTGACCTGGTCGAGGCGATGCGCACCGAACTCGGGCGGTCCCAGGCCAAGCCCGGCCGGTTCGTGGACACGATGGCGGCGCGGGCGCGGCGGCTGCCGGCGGCGCATCTGCCGTGGTTCTGGGACACCGTGGGCCATCGCCTGATCGGCTACGGGAGCCGCCCGGGCGGCCGGGCCTATGCGGCGGCGCGGTCGGCCGAGGCCCAGCACGGACTCCCGGTCGACCCCGCGTACCGCAGGGCCAACGCGCTGCTGTTCGCGGCGGGCGGGGCGATGCCGGCCAAGGAGTTCGGGGCGCACCAGCGGTTCCTCGCCCAGACGCTGGAACCGGCCGCCGCGCACACGGCGCTGGAGGCGTTCCTGACCGCGTGGTCGGGTTCGCCGGCGGACCTGCCGGCCGATCTGGTGCGCCGGGTGCGGGCCTCCGCCAAGGCGGCCGGGTACGGCGACGAGGAGACGGCGCGGCTGGTGGGCGCGATCCTGTCGGCCACGCGCAAGAAGTCCGTGCCGGACGCGCTGCTCGACGCCGCCGGGCAGGTCCTGACGGCCCATCCGCCGACGGACGCGGTCTCGGCCGGGCTGGTGGAGGTCTTCCCGGACGGGGTCACCGACGGCGGGGCCTGGCTGCGGATGCTCATCGGCTGTGGCGCGGCAGGGGCCATGGCGGCCGGGCGGGTGGTGCCCGAGGGCGGGCTGCACCACTGGGTGGGGAACTACGTACGGATGTACCAGTACGCGGCGCAGTCCGGCGGCGGGGTGGCACGGCAGCCGCTCCCGGTGGAATTCCTCGACCTGGTGGGCCGGTTGGGGCCGCGGCTGCGGGCGGAGGGCGCCGCGGTGACGCTGCACACCACCCGGCACCACTGGCAGGGCTTCGACGCGGACGTGCTGGACGCCTGTCTGGCGGCCGGGGTCCCGGTCGTCGACCCGGGACCGGAGACGCGGATGAGGTTCTGGGGCGAGCGGTCCCGGCGGGACCTGACCGCTTTGGCCGCCGACCCGGTGTTCGGTCCCCGGCTGGAGGGGACCGTCCACGCGGATCTGCTGCCCCGGTGGGGGCCGGCGCGCGGGCGCCGGGCCGGCTCGGCGGTGACGCTGCTGCCGGGCAACGAGGGCATCGCCCAGGAGGTCGCCGCACGGGTCGGCAAGCTCGTCGACACCGTGGCCGGCGGCGGTATGGCCGGGGCCGAGGAGGCCGTGGCCGAGCTGGAGACCGTACTGGACCGGCCGACGGTGTCCGCGCTCGACGGGATCGCCGACGCCCTGGCCGGGGCGGGGGCGGCCGGCGCGCTGCGGCGCTCGCTGGCGGCCGGCCTGCCCGAGGAACTGGCGTGGCCGGCCCTGGAGTCGGTGTACGCCGAGTTCGCGGCGGGCGCCGGCGCCGAGGAAACGGAAGAGGCTCTGCCGGGGGTGCCGGGGGTGGCCGGGGTGAGCGCCACCTGGCCGGTGCTGACGGTGTTCGGGCGGGACCGGGCGGTCGCCGTCGGCCCGGACGGGGTGCGCGGCTCCTGCCGTTTCACGGTGCCCGACGGCGCGACGATGTACGCGGTGCACTACGTGGGCGGCTCCTTCCTGGTGAGCTGGACGCTCAAGCCGAGTCCGTACCACTGCGACACCGCCGTGTGGGCGGACCGGCCCGCGGAGGTGTTCGCCCCGGACGAAGTCGGTGGTCTGGTGCCGTTCGGCGGCAGCCTGGACGGGGCGTACGGCTTCCAGTTCGAGACCGCCGACGGGGGCGGGCGCCACGGCGGCGGACGGGTCCTGCGTCCCGGCGGGACGGAGGGCATCGACCGCGACGAGCTGCAGCTCGGCGACGGCTCGCGGATCTGGACCAACGCCGTGTTCGGGCGCAGGCCGTGGGAGGTGGTGGACCCGGTCACCGGGGAGCCGCGGGGCGCGGTCGCGCTGCCGGACTTCCCGGGACGTGCGGCGCGTACCGAGCCCGCCGCGGAGCCGTCCGAGGCCGGCATGGCAGTGGCCTCGGAGGCCCTCCAGCTGGCGCCGCTGCCCGCCGGTCTGGCGGGATCCCCGCTGGGCAGCCGGGACGGGCTGGTCGGGACCCGGGTGCTGTACCGCACCCGGCACCGGAACCACGCGCCGGACCACTACCTGGTGGAGAGCGTGGACGGGCGTACGGCCCGGTTCGACATCGACCGCCAGGGACAGGAGCCGTGGGGCCTGTGGGCGCCGCCGGAAGGTACGGCGGCGGACCCGGTGGAGGACGTGGTCCTCGCCGAGGCGCAGACCCGGACGGGCGTGCGCGCGTACGCCGCCGGCGGCGCGCTGCTGTGGGAGCTGGACGGGCATCCGTCGCCGCGGAATCCGCGGGTGGCCCCGGTGCGCCGGGTCACCGCGTCGGGGGGCGTGGCCCTGCCGCCCGCCTTCTGGTACCTGCTGCGGACCCGGGACGCGGCCGGGTCACGGGCGCTGAGAGGGGTCGGGCGGGAGACCGCGGACGCGTTGCTGAAGGCCGCCCGGGCGGACGCGGAGGAGCTGCGCGCCGCCGTGGCCCGGGAGCTGCCGGACGTCGGCGACCCGGTGCTGGTCGAGGCCGTCGTGGCGGTGGCCGGGCGGGCCGCCCGGGTGGAGGAGCGCAGGCTCGCCCTGCACCGGCGGGTGACCCTGCTCGCGCAGGCGCCGCCCGCCCTGCCGCGCCGGTCCGCGCCGGACACCGAGCTGATGCCCGCACTGTTCGGGCTGGTCTCGGACGGGGGCGACGACCCGTGGCGGCGCAGCCCCGATGTGAACCTGCCCGCGACGCTGAGCGCGCTCTCCTCGGACGGGGCCGCTCTGGCGGGGACCCTCGTGGAGGAGGTGCGCCGCCTCTCGCCGCCGGCTCCGCCGCACGACTGGTCGCAGCTGATGGGCGCGATCGACGCCGCCGCCTGGCGGGCGGCGGTGGAACCGACCGCGGACGCGGAGCGGGCCGCTCTGCTGGCGCTGCTGGACACCTGGGCCGACCAGCCGTTCGCTCGCGCGGGCGGCCGGTGGTGGGTGGGCCGCGCGTCCGCCGGGGTCGTGGACGGGCTCCGCGGGGGCGGGACCGCGGTGGCGTCGTGGCCCCTGCGGTCCGGCAGCGCGCAGAGCTGGTTCGTGGCGCCCGCCCGGGAGGAGGCGGACGGCGACCCGGTGCCGGTGGCGGTGCCCCAGGCGCGGCTGGTCCGGGTCGAGCGGGACGACGCCGCCCGCCTGCGGGCCCTGATCGCGGCGGTCGAGGAGCACGGGCCGGTCCCGCTGCCGGAGTCGGCGGCCGCGCGCTTCGCCGGACTGACGGGCGTACGCGGGCCGGTGGCCCGGCTCGTGGTGGCCGGTCTGGTCGGGCGGTGCGACCGCGACGAAGACCGCGCCCTGGCCCGCAAGGCCCCGTACAGGGCGACGCCGATGACGGCCGAGTCGTACGAGCGGCTGCGCGCCCGGCTCGGCGGCGCGGGCCGTCGCGCCGTCCTGGCGGCGGGCCTGCCCGAGGACCCGGCCGAGCTGTGGCGGCCGGGCGGGATCGAGGCGGCCGTGGAGCGCATGGCCGCGGTGTGGCGGGAGCGCATGGGGACGCTCCCCGCCCTCGACGACGGTGCGGCCGACGCCCTGGAGGCCGGGCTGGGGCTCCCGGAGGTGTGGGCCCGGCGGCTCGCGGGCGGATACAGGGCCGCCGCCGACGCGACCGTGGAAGCGGCCGGCTGGGAGCTGGCGGCGACTCCGTACGGGGCGGGCGTGGAGGTCCGGGCCGTGCCGCCGGCCGGGCGGGAGCTGCCGTACCGCACCCCGGTGGGGCTCTCGCTGTGGCAGATGGCGAGCGCGCTGGTGTGGGCGTGGACGGACCGGCCCGTGGGCGATCCGGCGGTCGCCGGCGCGATGGACGTGTACGAGCGGCTCCGGGCGGAGCTCGATCGTCCGGAGATGCTGGTGGCGCTGGCCGGTGGGCGGGTCCAGGACACCTCGGAGCGGATCGCGGAGCGGTTCGGGCCCGGGAGGCTGCCGGTGGCGATGGACCGCCGCAAGGAGGAGGCGCCGGTTCCGGTGACCGCGTACGACTCCGGGCCCTTGGTGGTGTGCGCGCCCGGCGGAGCCGCGTTCCTGCGGCCCGCGGCGGTGGCCGACCCGGAGGTGTGGCGGCGTGTGCGGGAGGTCACCGACGTGGCCGAGGAGCTGGACCGGGTGGCGCCGCTGCTGGCCGGGGGCGGTCTGGAGCGGATGATGCACCGGGCTCGGTCCGGGGCGGTTCCGGCCGGTGCGTACGAGGCGGACCCGCGGCGGTCCTGCCCGGATCTGGTCGTACGGGTGTCGGAGCGGCTCGGGGCCGGCGCGGATGCGGCCGCCCTGTACCTTCAGCTGGCGACGCTGGCCGCGCCCACCGACCGGAACGTGCGGCGGTGGAACGGCTGGTCGGCCCGGCAGCACGCAGCCGCCCGCGCGGAGCTCCTGGGCACGGGCGGGGTGGTGGAGGCCAAACGGGCTCGGGCGGGCCGGACCCTGTTCCTGCCCGGGGAGTGGACCGAGCCGAAGTCCCCGCACCTGCCGCTGGAGGCGGCGAAGCTGGCCGCGCACGCGGTACGCCCGCTGGGGCGGGGCCAGATCCGCAGCCCGTTCGGGCGGGTCTTGCCGACGACACCGCTGCACGAGATGTTCGCCGCGGCCTGGGAGCGGGAGTCCGGCGAGGGGAGCGGCGGGATCAACTGAGGCCGGGCGGTGGGGCGGTGGCGGTGGGGCGGTGGCGATCCCGCTCGACGGGGTTCGCCACCGGCCCGGCCGGTCACTTCCGGAGCTACACGGGGCAGGGCTTGTACTCAAGGCCGAGTTCGCGGTCGACGGCGTAGCTCGTCCGCATCGAGGCGTCGGTGACCTGCTGCCACGTGCCGTACGGGGCGTACAGCTGGTCCGCCGTGGGCCCGAGCGGATCGCCGTACTCGGCCGTGTTGCGTTCCTCCAGGATGCGGACCTCCTCCGGGGTCATGCCCGCGCGGGTGATCGCCTTGGCCCGGTCGCGCATGTCGACGGGTTCCCTGGCGATCTCCTCGTCGGTGGCCCCCGCGGCCCGCATGTCGGCGGCGGTCCGGTGCATGTCCTCAAGGAGCCCGTGGTAGGGGATCCGGGTCTTCTGGGCCTCGACCTTCTCCCCCCACGGGAGCAGGCGGATACGGCACACGACCGGGTCGGTGCTGGGACGGGGAGGGGCGGGAATGCATCGGCCCCGGCTCCTGTTACAGGACTCAGCTGGCATGCGCGAGTCAAACATCGCGCGAGCGCCCGCCGAGAGGAGCACCCCGTGGCACGCAACACCACGCGCCCCGTCGTCCGACTGAAGTCGACGGCCGGGACCGGCACCACCTATACGACGCGCAAGAACACCCGGAACAACCCGGACCGACTCGTCCTGCGCAAGTACGACGCGCTGGCCGGAAGGCACGTCACGTTCCGAGAGGAACGCTGAGGCGTACGGGGCGTCGCCCCGCAGGCACGCACGCACTCGGCCCACGCGCATGAGGAAGGACACCGCATGAAGCACCGAATCCACCCCGAATCCCGCTCCGTCGTCTTCCGCGACCGTGCTGCCGGCACCGCGTTCCTGACCCGGTCGACCGCGCACGCGTCGAGCACCATCGAGTGGGAAGACGGCAAGACCTACCCGCTGGTCGACGTCGAGATCTCGTCGGCGAGCCACCCCTTCTACACGGGGACCGCGCGGATCGTGGACGCCGAGGGCCGGGTGGAGCGTTTCCACCGGCGGTACGACCGCTGAACGGTCCACCGGCCCCGACACCGCGTTCTTCCACCCACCGGGGGCGATACTGAACATCACTGCCGATGACCGCGAGGGGAGCCGTTCATGACCACGGCGAAAGACCTGTTCATCATCGCCATGGATCCACAGCCGAACCGTCCCGTGGGGCAGGGCGACTTGTCGCTCGCACTCGCGGGAGCCGAGCTCATCGATCTCATGGGCGCGCAGGTCGTCACCTTGGACGGTGACAGCATCGTGCCGGGCGATCAGTCCGCACAGGACGACCGCCTGTTGGGCGAGGCGTCGGCGGCACTGACCCGGCAGGTGCCGTACGAGCGGGTCGAGGACTGGCTGTGGCGCAGGGGCCGCGACCTCGCCGCGGCGTACCAGAGCGCCCTCGAGGCGGACGGCGAATTGACGCGGGGCCGCAGCGGCCGGTCGCTCTTCGGGGCCGAACGCGTGGAACTGGCCGATTCGCCCGCCCGCCGCCAGGCCCAGAACCGCTGGGAGGCGGACGAGCCCGTACTCGCCGCCCTCGCGGCGGTCGTGGGCATCCAGAGCGGGCCGTCCGAGGAGGAGCCGGACCTCGACGACGAGGCGGTGACGACCGTGCTGGCCATCGTGAACGACGCGGTGATGGAGCTGGAAGCCGTACGCCAGCGGCGGTCGATCGAGAAGGCGGCGTTCGCCAATGTCTGGCGAGGCCCGTGACGGGTGCGCGGCCTCCGCGCCGTCCGCTCTCCGGTCACTCCAGTCGCTCCAGTCACTCCAGTCGCAAAACAGTTCGAATACTCCGGCTGCGCGCAAGCTGAAGTGCAGCAGATCCCCGGACCGCCTCCCGGACCGGGGCCCAAGCTTTTAGGCTGGTCACATGCGCCACACGCTCACCAGCCTCGCCAGCGCCTACGACCTGGAGCACGTCAAGCGTGCCCCGGCCGGCGGTCGCGACTTCATGGCCCGGGCCGCCGCCTACCAAGAACGGCTGGCACAGCGCCCCGACCTGCGCCACTGGTCCCCCGTGGACGACACCGACCCCGGCGAAGACGGACCCGAGCGCGTTCTTGACGCCGACCTCGACGCGTGGACCCGGCTCGCTGACGGCCCGAACCGCGGCGCGTGGCGGATGGCGCGGTTCAACCGCCCCGGGCAGGAGGACCAGCCCGGCGGCGCGCTGACCTGGCGGGAGCTCACGTACCACTACGGCCCCCTCACCGAGGACGACCAGTGAGGGTGCGGCATGGCGCATGAGCAGACCGCGGTGCGGGTCGAGCGGGACGGCCCGGTGTTCACCGTGATCCTGAGCAGGCCGGAGGTCCGCAACGCCGTGGACGGGCCGACGGCGGCACTGCTCGCCGACGCCTTCCGCCGGTTCGAGGCCGACGAGGAGGCGGCCGTCGCCGTGCTCTGGGGCGAGGGCGGGACCTTCTGCGCCGGCGCCGACCTCAAGGCCATCGGCAGCGAGCGCGGCAATCGGGTACTGGCTTCGGGGGACGGGCCCATGGGGCCGACCCGGATGCGGCTGGGCAAGCCGGTGATCGCGGCCATCGCGGGGCATGCGGTGGCCGGGGGCCTGGAGCTGGCGCTCTGGTGTGACCTGCGGGTCGCGGAGGAGGACGCGGTATTCGGCGTGTTCTGCCGCCGCTGGGGCGTGCCGCTGATCGACGGCGGTACGGTGCGGCTGCCCCGGCTGATCGGGGAGAGCCGCGCCATGGACCTGATCCTGACGGGCCGTCCGGTCACCGCCGCCGAGGCGCACATGATCGGGCTCGCGAACCGGGTGGTGGCCCCGGGTCAGTCGCGCCGGGCCGCGGAGGCGCTGGCCCGTGAGATCGCCGCGTTCCCCCAACTGTGCATGCGCCACGACCGGTTGTCCGTCCTGGAACAGCACGGGCTGGACGAGGCGGAAGCACTGGCCGGGGAGTACCGGCACGGTCTGGTTCCGCTGACCGCGGGCGAGACGGCGGCGGGAGCGGGCCGCTTCACCTCGGGCGCGGGGCGGCACGGCGCGTTCGGGGAGTGATCCGGCGGACGGACCTCGCGCTGAGCCAGGTGAACAGCGCCGTGGCGATCACGGACAGGAGCGAGTAGAGCACGGTCGTCGCCCACGCCGTGAAGCCCGCATCGACGACCGCGTACGTTCCCCACGGCGCCCTGGCGACCCGTACGACCTTCCCCGCGGTCCCACCCCCATCGGCCACCCGAACCCTGACCGGCCCGTGGTCCGCCGCGGCGATGAGGCTGCCGGTGCACTCGAGGTAGCTGCCGCCCCGTCCTCCGCCCGTGCGCTGGCACTGGGAGATCCGAAGCTGGTCTTCACGGCCCACGAACCCCAACCCGACGAGGCCGGCCAAGGTCACCCACACGGTCACGGCCACGAACAGCAAGGCCACCACGCCCCACGCCGCCGCGGCAACGGCCCTCCCCCGGTCAATCATCCCGTCAGCATAGGAGTCGGCCGTGAGAGGGGATGCCGCGGGCGGACGTTACCGGCCGATCAGCGGGAGCGGCGGGAAGGTGTGGTTCCGCCAGATCCGGTCGGAAGCCCGTTCCGGATAGGAGGTGACGGTCGGTTGGGCGTCGAAGAGCTGGACGAGGCGTTCGTCGGTGTCGTACGCGGGCCAGCCCGGGGCGCCGCCCGCGGCGAACTCCCCCTTGCGCCGCACCAGCCATTTTCGTCAGCGAGGCCGTCCTCGGCCACGGAACGCGCGTGGCCGGCTGCCGGGGTCGCGGCTGGACGCCCCTGGACCGTGTCTTTCGGATCATGCCGATGGCAGAGTGTGTCCGTGAGTTACAGCATCTTCCTGCTCCGGTTCGTGGACAGCGGGGTCGTCGCGTTGGACGCCGAACGGTTTCGGCATGTGACGGAGCCGTACGTGGTGGCGGGCGGTCCGGAGGAGGGCTTCTCCCAGCTCCGTGCGGAGGACGGGGGCGAAGCGGACCTGTACCACGAGTCCCACGGCGAAAGCGGGATACCGAGCGTGACGGTGACGCACTTTGCCCGTGGCGCGATGCTCGGCGTACTCGCCCGGCTGGCGGCAGCCCTCGGAGCCGCTGTCGTCCCCCAGGACGGTGAGGCACTGATCTTCCACGAGCAGGAGCGTCGTCACCTTCCTGCGGAGCTTCGGGCAAACGCGGTCGTCATGGCTCCCACGGAGGACGCGCTGCAGGCGGCACTCGACGCGCGCTGAGCGTTTCCGCCCTGATCCGCGTGCCAATGACGGTTGGCTCACTGCTCTCTCGGCCCCGGGATGGCGTGCTTGATGCCGCGTCTTCGCAGGTGGCTGCGATTACGGCGGAAACCATATGCCGTGTCGCCACTCGCATGATCAGGCCGCCCCGGGACCGCCACGAGCCGGTGATCCCACAGTCCCACGATCCGCCGGACGGGCCCTAGACGCGGATCGCGATCTTGCCGCGTACGTGGCCTTCGCGGAGGCGGCGGATCGCGTCCGGGACTTCCGGCAGCGGGTACGTGCGGTCCACCACCGGGGTGAGCGCGCCGGACTCGATGAACTCCCCCAGGGCCCGCAGGTCCTCGGAGCGCGGGGTGGCGGCGAGGCCGCGCAGGCGGTGACGGGTGAACGGCGACAGCAGCAGGGCGCGCAGCTGCCGGTCGTGGCCGCCGATCCAGCGGCCGTCGGTCTCACCGCCGACGATGATCAGGGTTCCGCGCGGGGCCAGGGCCCGGCGCAGGCGACGGAGGGGGCGGTTGCCGCCGATGTCGAGGACGAGGTCGTACGGGCGGACCCCGTCGGTGGGGTCCTCGCGGGTGTAGTCCACGACCTCGTCGGCTCCGAGGGAGCGGACCAGGTCCGTTTTGGGGGTGCTGCAGACTCCGGTGACGTGTCCGGCCCCAAGCGCCTTGGCCAGTTGGACGGCGTACGTCCCCACCCCGCCCGCGGCGCCGATCACCAGGACCCGCTGACCGGGCTTCAGCCGGCCCGCGCGCAGGGCCTGGAGGGCCGTGCACGCCGATATCGCGACGACCGCCGCCTCTTCGGGGGTGAGCCGGGCCGGGCGCGGAGCCAACCTGTCCTCCTTGGCACACGCGTACTCCGCGAAGGAGCCGGCGCAGGTGCCGTACACCTCGTCGCCCGGACGGAAGCGGGTGACGCCCGCTCCGACGGCCTCGACGCGGCCCGCGACGTCCATGCCCCGGACCCGCTGCCTGGGTGCGCGCAGGCCGAAGCCCGCCGCGCGCAGTGCGTAGGGCGTGCCCGTCATGAGGTGCCAGACCCCCTGGTCGAGGCCGGCCGCGTGCACGCGCAGGAGCACCTCGCCGGGCCCGGGGACGGGCCGGTCGATCTCGTCGAGCCGCAGGACCTCGGGCGGTCCGTACACGTCCTGGACGATGGCTCTCATCAGCTGTCTCCCCCGTTGTCGTCTGTTCCGCCGGATGTGCTCGTACCGTTCGCGCCGCCGGTGCCGGTGCCGGCACCGGTGCCGGCCGCGTACTGGAAGACGCTGTCGAGAGGCACCCCGAACGCCTGGGCGATCTGGAAGGCCATCTCCAGCGAGGGCGAGTAGCGGCCCTGCTCGATGGCGATGACCGTCTGGCGGCTCACGCCGATGCGGCGGGCGAGCTCGGCCTGGGTCATCTCGTCGTGCGCGAAGCGCTGGGCGCGGATGGTGTTGGTGACCCTCGTCGGCTTCACCGCGGGTGGAAACCGAACCGGTACGAGATGACCTTGACCACCAAGCTGAGCACCGCCGAGAGGACGAGAGCCAGGTAGATGGCGTTGGCGATCCAGAACGGTGCGGCCTCGGCCATCGCGAGCAGCAGACCGGCCACGGCGCCGATGACGACGAACGACTGCCCCACGTACTCGCCGAAGCGGTGGATCTCCCGGTCGCGCTGGTCCTTGACGTTCGCGTCCTGCGGCGAGGACGCGGCGATCGCGATGTGGGCGGCGATCGACACGACGATCGACAGGCCGACCGTCCACAGCAGGGTTCCCGCGTAGGGCGCGTGCGTCAGCGGCACTCCCGCGGGGCGCTCCAGTACGGCCCACAGGTACAGCGCGTACGACCCGATCGCGACCACCAACATGCTCCAGGCACGTTTCTCTTCGACTGCCACTGCCCCTCCCGATGTCAAGAAAACCAGACACTCGGAGTGTCAAGCAGCCGCAACACGATGTCAAGAATTCTTGACCCCTGGATATCGACCGGGTGCCGTTGGAGTGCCGATGGAGTGCCCCCGTGCCACGCTGAGACGGAGATCGCGACGGTCCGGCACGCTCGGTTGACCGGACGGCCGCGCCGAGCAAGGAGGCCGACATGGCCAGTGACTCCACCCGCTCCAGAGCGGCCGACGCCGGCCCGAGCCCGTGGCACGCGCCCACATCCGGAACCACCGCCCTCGCGGCAGCGCTGATGATTTTCGGTGGCGCGATGGCCGTCTTCGAGGGAATCGCGGCCATCGCGAACGACGACCTGTTCCTCGCGACGCGCCACTACGTGTTCGAGTTCAGCCTGACGGGCTGGGGCTGGGTCCACCTCATCTTGGGCATCATCCTCGTCCTGGCGGGTTGCGCTGTCCTCTCCGGAGCCCTGTGGGCACGCTTCTTCGGCGTGTTCGTCGCAGGTCTGGGTGCGCTCGCCAACTTCCTGTGGATCCCGTACTACCCCGTCTGGGCCACGGTGTTGGTCGCCGTCAACTTCTTCATCGTCTGGGCGCTGTGCAGGGGCATGCACCACGAGGCCGGGGACGGCCGGGCGGCGTGACGCGCGTCAGCTCCCGTACAGGCACACGACGATCCAGCCCTCACCCTGGATGGGAACGCCGCTCTTCGCACCGCAGCCCATCGTGTGCCACTTCGCGTCGATCATGTTGTAGTAGTGGCCCCACATCCGGTACCCGGCCGGGTTGCTCTGGTAGTCGTGGTTCGGGTCGGCGTCGTAGGCGCTCTTCTCGGCGGCCCAACTCCCCGTCGCCTGGTCCGGCGGATAGCCGGAGATGTTCTCGGCGGCGCTGCCCAGCGGGGCGTGGTTCAGCCGGCCGCCCTCGGTGGAGGCCGGGTTGTCGGCCCAGGCCTGAGCCTGTGCGGCGAGCGAGCTGTCCCAGGTCAAAGGCTGCTGATCGGCCTTCTGGCGCACGCTGTTCGTCTCGGCCAGGATGGCCTGCTGCTGGTCGGGGCTGATCTCGGCGGGGCGCACCGCCGAGCCGGCGACGGTCGCGGTGGCACCGGTCGCGAGCATCGCGCCCGCGGCCATCAGCGCCGCCGCGGCGAAGGCCCCGGCCCTGTGGTGTACCCGAGTGAGGTTCCTCATCGCGACTCCCTGGTCGCACGGACACAGCAGCGCGAACAGGGCTGCCGGGAGGTGTCGGCGGGGATCACGACCGTCCGCGAGCGGCCGCACGGCCGACCGTGCGATGGCCGGGTGGGCGGCCATCGGCGACGAAGCGGCCTGATCGGCGTGGTCTGATCGGCGTGGTCTGATCGGCGGACCATGACCGCCTTCGGTAAGGCCAGCCTATGTCCGGGGCTTCCGTGGGGCGAGTGGAGGTCTTCGGGACGGCGCTGGGCGGGCAGAGCGTGGCGGGCAGAGCATGGTGGGCAGTCGCCGACGGGAGGGCGCCGCACCGTTCGGGACCGCGGGTCAGCGTGTTGGCAGAGCCCTTTTCAGCTCTGCGTCCAGGTCCTTGGCGAGTTGGGCGTCGGAGGGTGGCTTGTCGCTCTGGAGCCGGGACAGTTGGGCGGTGAACGTCTGGCTGAAGGCGCCGTAGAGGGGGGTGCGCGGCCGCTGGACGGCGTTCTCCAGGGCCGGCAGCAGGGTGCCGCGGGCGTAGGCGGGGCGGCCGCTCGCGTCCCGCGGCATCCGGTCGGTGCGCTCGCCCGTCTGGGACGCCGTGGCCTGGCCGGAGGGTTTGGCCGCCTTGCAGCTGAGGCCGTTGTCCTCGTACGCGGAGAGCCTGGTGGCCGCGAACCCCGCGTCGAGCAGGCAGCGTTCGCTGTCCCGGCCGGTGAGGAAGCCGACCAGCTGCCGCGCGATGGCGCTCCGCTGCGAGCCCCGGGCCACGGCCAGGTTCTGGCCGCCCAGCACCGCCTTCCCCGGCAGTGGGGCCACGCCGAGCTGCTGTTCGGACAGGGACTGGTGGAGCGTGCGGTACGCGTACGGCCAGTGGCGGAGGAAGCCCGTACGGCCGTCCGCGAAGTCGGTGAGCGTGTCCGCCTCGTCGGAGTGGACGGCGTCCGGCAGCGTGTACGCGGCCTGGGTGCGGTTGCGCAGCTCGTCCAGCCCCGCCTGCAGATCGGCCACGGAGCCGGCGTAGCGGCCGTCCTTGTCGGTGAGGGCGAATCCGTCGGTGGCGGAGGCGAAGGCCTCGATGCCGTTGACGGTGAGGCCTTCGTAGGACGCGTCGAGCTGTGAGGTCCAGCCCTTCGCGTAGGGGCCGGGCAGCTTCTTGCCGGCGGCGTCGAGCGCGGCGATCATCCGCTGGACGGCAGGCCAGCCGGTGCCCTTGCCGAGATCGGTGTTCGTGACGCCTGCGCCCGCCAGGTAGTCGCGGCGGTAGAAGAGCAGCCCGACGTCGCTGTTGAAGGGGACGGCATACAGCTTGTCCGCCCAACGGGCCGTGTCGGCCACGGACTTGATGACGTCGGAGTCGACCAGCTGGTCGGGAAGCTGCTGGACGAGGCCCGCCGCCGCGAACTCCGGGACCCAGGTGACGTCGAGGTTGACCACGTCGTACTCGGCGCTGCCGGACTGCAGCGCTCCGAGCAGCTGGCTGCGCTGCTGGTCGGCCGAGCCCGGCAGCTCGACCAGACGGGCCCGGAAGACGGAGCCCTTGGCCTCCTGCTGCCGGTTCCACTCCGCGATGAGCTGCTGGCGGATGCCGCCCTTGCCGGTCACGTCCCGGCCGCTGGCCAGCACGATCTCGCCCGGGACGTCGGCGGTGCCCGCGGCGGCCGACTGCCCGCCGCCGGGGTCGCCGGCGCCGCCCGCGTCGCATCCTGCGGCGAGCAGCAGCGAGAGGAGCATGGCGGACACGCCGCGCCGTACGCGTCCTCGGCTCATCCCTCGTCCCCCGTTCCGGTCCTGGCGACCTCGTCCCGCAGCCGGGCGACGAGATCCCCCTTGGTGTCCAGGCAACGGCCGCCGCTCGCCTCGGAGATGGCCGCATCCGGTTTGCCCTTGTCGCATCCGCCGCTGTCCAGGGAGGCCATGACCACCGGTACCTTCCCCGCGCGCGCCGAGGCGAGCAGCCCGTTCAGCCGGCCGTCCTCGGTCAGCCGGTTGTTGTCCTCGTCGTCCGTGATGTAGACGATCAACTGCGGGCGGTGGAAGTCGGTACCTCGCTGGGCCATGAAATCCAGGGCTGCGACCAGTGCCTGGTAGGGGTTGGCTTCCAGGTCCTTGACCTGCGCCGAAGCGGCGACCGTACGCTGTGCCTGGTCGCGCTCGTGCTTGCCGAAGGACAGCACTTCGCCGTACGGGCGGGGGCTGCCCGCGTCGGCGGCCACGCCCCAGACCCCGTATTCGTCCTGGCCGCCGAGGCCGGCGAGGGACTGGACGATGATGCCGGGTGCGCCGCCGGGGCCCTCCCACAGGCCGCCCATGGATCCGGACGAGTCGAGCAGGAAGAGCACCCGACCGGGCCCGTTGGCTTCGCGGTAGCGCTTGAGCGCCTCGGTCATCGAGGCAGGGAGGGCTGGGCCGGGGAGGAGACCGGGGTCGGCCAGGGCTCCGAAGTCGGTGCCGCCGAGGGGCCGGTGGCCGCCCGATCCGCTTCTGAAGCCGTCCTGTGCGAATACGGCGAGTCCGCCCGAGGGTGCGGACCCGGGCGCCGCCTTGCCCCCTTCGCCGGTGAGCCAGGTACGGAACCGCTCCACGGCGCCGTCTCGCGCCGCCTTGTCCCGGTCGGCGCCCCGCCAGCGCGCCCGTACGAACGTCGGGCTCAGGCCCGGGACGTCGACGGGATACTCGGCCATCCGCCCGGTCCGCGTCGCACTTGCGCAGCCCACTGCGGTCTTCAGCAGGAACTCCGGGACCAGGGCCGTGGTGCGCTTGTCGACCGCGCCGTCGTCGGGCAGCGTGCACAGCAGCTCGGCGCCGGTGCGCGAGGGCGGTCCCGCCTGGGCCACACCGTGTTCGGAGGAGGCCGCGCCCTGGCCCCCCGCACCGCCCCCGTACAGGCCGATCGTCGCGAGGAGGCCGGCGTCCGTGTTCTCCGGGTCGGTGCGGCGCACTTCTGCCGTCGCGTCGCGGTTCCTGATCGCTTCCGTCAAGGCCGCGAGGCTCCCCACCCGCTCGGCGGCCGGCTCCGCGGCCAGGTTCTGCGGCACGGCGAGCACCACCGGCGAGTACGCGAACGGCTCGGGATCGGCCTCCAGGGTGACGTAGGTCCGCTCGGCGGACGTGAGGCGGGCCCGGTCGACGCTCGCGAACGAGGCCGGGATCCAGATGTCCGGCTGCGGGCCGATGTCGCGCTGCGGGTTGTTGTCGTCGCCCGTCGGCCGCTGCCACGGGTCGGACTGCCGGTTGAACGCGGCGACGGTGGCAGCGGCCCCGGCGCTGTAGACCGTGATGCCGCTGCCCCTGCAGCCGTCTCCCGTCCTGTTCGCGTTCGACGTCAGGTACGCCTCCGCCGCTTTGCGGAGGGTGGGTTCGAGATCGGGGTCGGTGAGCAGGCGGAGTTCGAGCGGCGGCTTACAGGGTGCCCCGTCGCCGTCCAGGACGGACAGGCAGGTGGTGACCAGGCCGACGAGCGCCGCGGGCACGCCGATGAAGGCCGCGAGCCTGCGGCGGCCGGTGAGGGGCAGGAGCCAGCCAGGTCTTCGGTCGGGAGGCCGCAAGCCGCCCGCTGATCCCCCCGACTGCGGCGAAGACTGCCGGCCGCCGGTCCCGTTCGGCTCGGCGAAGGGCACCGGCGGGGGCAGGGGTGGGGTCTGGGTTGGGGGCGGGCCGGGCTGGACGGGAGGGGCCGCGAGCAGTACGTCGGCTCCGGAGGTGGCCGAACGGCTCTGCGGTTCCCACGGCTCGGGGGGCTCGCGCAGCGTCGTGTGGTGCGCGGACATGTGGGCCCTGAGCCGGTCGGCCAGGTCGTCGAAGCCGACCTCGCCCTCCTCCAGGAGGCGTACGAGCTGCGCGGTGAACGGCGTGGGGGCGCCGCCGGCGCCGGCGTCGATGCGGTTGTTGGCCTGGACGCTCATCAGCAGCGAGGTCCGCTGCCGCTGGGCGGTGCCGAGCGCGTCCCATGCCGCGGAGGCGTTGCCCGCGTAGCAGCAGTCGAGGATGACGACCACCCGCTCCGCCTTCGCCCGGGACAGCACGGTGAGGACGCTCTTCCAGGGCACGGCGCCCCGGAACACGGACTCGGTGCCGGCCACGATCGTCGCCCGCCGCAACAGCAGCCACAGCTCGTCACCGGTGCTGGGCACGGCTCCGTGGCCGGAGAAGTAGAGCAGGAGCAGCCCTTCGGCCGCGTCGACGGCGGTGTCCAGGTGCCGGTCGAACTCGTCCACGGTGCCCGGCCGGGCGACGGTGATCCCGTCCCCGGCGAAGATCCCGCCGGCGCGCAACGCCCGTTCGAGTCCGGTGAGGTTGTGTGCGACCGCCGGGAGATCGCCCGGCACGCCGACGGAGTGCTCCGGCTGTTTGAAGTCGTAGCCGGGGACTCCGACGAGCAGCGCCCGGTTGATTTTCCCACGCGGGTCGAAGCGCGCCACGGGCTATCTCCCGTCGCCGCCCGGTGCGACCTCGACCTCTGGTGGTTCGCCCCGTTCCACGGAGCGGCGGTTCTCGCGCCACGCGCGGACCCCGCTCTTGACCTGCTCGAACACCACGTCGAATAACCTCGGGGCGGCGGCGCCGATCAGCACCAGCATGATGTCCATGCCGGCTCCCATCGGGCTGGCGGGCCCGTCCTCCGTCCCCGCGCGTTCGTGGATCTCCAGCATGCCGCTGTTCCTGAGCTCTTCGAGCTTCTGCTCCCGTTCGAGCCACGCCTTCAGCGCCCCGATGTCGCTCTCGCTCGCCCCCTGCGTGAGGCGCACGCGGATCGCGGTATTCGCCATAGCCTCCCCCTCAGCCACAACTCGACATGATGGCATGTGAGTTGCGGCAAAGGGCAGCCATCGGTCACGAACGTGACCCCGGCGAGGGGGCGTTCAGCACGTGGTCGCGCGTGGCGCGGACCTCACGGCGCAGCGCGGGCAGGTCGACGTCCAGGACCTGCCCGTTCCACTTGCGGGGTTCCCCGTTGACCAGGACGGCGCTGATGTTGCGCGCGTCGGAGCCCAGCACGACGGTGCCGATCGGGTCGTTGAGCGGCATGTTGTTGAGGTCCTCGGCCTGGATGACCAGCAGGTCCGCCTTCTTGCCCGGGGTGAGGGAGCCGGTGACGGCGGCGAGTCCGTTGGTGCGGGCACCCTGAAGGGTGGCGAAGTCCAGGACGTCGTGCGTGGTGATGCGGGAGGGCTGCCGGTCGGTCCCGTAGGCGGCGTTCACGGCTCGCATCCGCTGGATGGCGTGCAGGGTGCGCATCTGCGTGAACATGTCGCCGGCCAGGGCTACTTCGACGTCGATGCTGAGGCCCGGGCGGATACCGGCAGACAGGGCCTCGTCGACGGCGGGAATCGCGGTCTCCAGGCCGATCTGGGCGTCGGAGGTGGGGGCGAGCGCCACGGTGGTGCCGGTCTCCCCCATGGCCGTCCAGGCCTCGGGGGTGAGCCCTGTGGCGTGGATGAGGGTGACGTCGGGGCCGAGGATGCCCTCCTTGGCCCAGCGCAGCACCGCCTCGGAGGATGTCGTGCCGAAGACGGCGTCGACGCTCACGCCGATGCCCAGGTCCTGGGCGATGCGTGCGAGTTCCGGGCCGTAGGCGAGCGCGGGACCGGCGATCTCGTCGGTGGCCAGGGCCGCCAGGCGCAGGGTGAGCAGTTGGTCGTCGCCGGCGAAGTACGTGTCCTTGATGCGGGTCAGGTCTCCCGGCCACTGCCGGTCCCAGGTGCCGAAGTGCGGTCCCATGGAGGCGTGTACGCCGCGGATTCCGGTGTCGAGGAGGGCGCGGATCGCGGCGTCGGAGTGCTCGCGGCTGCGGGAGTTGTGGGAGAAGTCGAGCATCGTGGTGATGCCGCTGTCGATCGCGGTGAGGGCGGCCAGCCGGGTTCCGACGTACATGTCCTGGGGCCGGTAGACGGTGGCGTGGCCGGCCAGGGTGGACATGACGTAGCCGCCCAGGTCGTCGACGTCCGGCATGATCCGGCGCAGCGGGGCCTGCCAGGCGTGCCGGTGGGTGTCGACGAAGCCGGGGCTGAGGATCGCGCCCGTGCAGTCGATGACGACGGCGTCGTCGACGTTCAGGTCGTGGCCGACGGCGGTGATCGTGTCGCCCTCGACGAGGAGTTCGCCGCGGTCGATGACGCCGAGACCGGGGTCCATGGTGACGAGGGTCGCGCCGGTGAACAGGATGCGCCGCCGGTCGGCGGGGCGACGCCGGATCCGCGCGAGGGCGGCGCCGCTGGTGGTGGTGTCGTGGACGGTCATGGGGGCTTCTTTCCGTACGCCGGACGGGGCGGTGGTGGGAGCGGCGCGGGGCGGGCGCCCGGGGCCGCCGGACCACCAGCCTCGCCGCGGTCCGGGCACCGAACCAGGCCGCCGTCATCCCGGGTGCGGGACACCCACCCACGATCCGCGGGCCTCGCTGCGGGAACGGAGCTCCGCGAGGGCGGCCGCGGTGGCGCTGGCCGGCTCGGCCTGGTAGACGACCAGCTGCTGGTGCGGGGCGTCGTTCACGGTAAAGGCCGAGAACCGGAGCTCCAGGGCGCCGGCTTCCGGGTGCACGAGGACCTTTTCCTGCCGGGTCTTGCCCTTCACCTCGTGCCGTGACCACAGTTCGGCGAATTCCGGGCTCTGCGCGCGGAGCGTCTCGACGACCTCGGTGATCCGCGGGTCATCGGGATCGTGTCCGTAGGCGGCGCGGATCTCGGACACGCAGGAGTGTGCGGCCCGGGCCCAGTCCTGGTGGAAGTCGCGCCCGGCCGGGTCGAGGAAGACCATGCGGGCCAGGTTGTCGAAGCGCCGGAACCCGCTGTGCACGGCGGCGGCGAGGGCGTTGTACGCCAGGACGTCCAGGGACGGTCCCAGCACGAAGGCGGGGGTGTCGGGCCAGCCGTCGAGCAGCCGCCGGAGCTGCGGGCTGACCCGGTCCTGTCCACCGGTGGGAGCGCCGCCGCGCGGGTGCGGGGCCCGGGGCAGTCGGCGCAGGTGCTCGTGCGCCTCGCGGTCGAGCCGCAGGGCGGCGGCGATCGCGTCGATGACCTGCGGCGACGGGCTGGTCTCGCGGCCTTGTTCCAGCCGCATGTAGTAGTCGGGGCTCACGCCCGCGAGCAGCGCGACCTCCTCCCGCCGCAGCCCCGGCACCCGCCGGCGACCGTGCGCGGGCAAGCCGGCCTCGTGCGGCTTGATCCCCTCGCGCCGCGCCCTCAGAAACTCTCCCAGCGGGGTCCTGTCGCTCATGCCCCCAACGTAGCGGGGAGGTTCTCGTCCATCGTCGTGCGGTGCGGGGTCCGTTCCGGGGCGTCGGGGGCGGCCGTTAGGGTGAGTTGATCAATCATTTCAAGAAAGGCCACGCGGCTCCCAGTGTCCGAATCACGCCCCCACTCCCTGTTCACCTTCGGCACACTCATGGACGAGCAGGTACAAACCGCTCTCTTCGGGCGCGCCGTACCCACGTCCGCGGCATCGCTGGCCGGCTACACCACCCGGCCCCTCCCGATCACCGACCCGGACGTGATCGCCGCCAGCGGGCTCGACGTGCACCTGATCCTGGAGCGCGCGCTGGGCTCCGCCGTCGAGGGCGCCGTCCTGCACCTCACCGACCAGGACCTGGCCGCGGCCGACGCGTACGAAGTCGACGACTACGCCCGCCGACGGGTGGTCCTCACGTCCGGGGAGAGTGCCTGGGCCTACCTCGACGCGGACCCGCTGCGCTCGGCCCAGCGGATCCTCGTCGTGGGCGACAGCATCGCGTACGGGCGCTGCGACCCGCGCGGAGGGTGGGCGGGCCACCTCGCGGCCGCCCACATCGCGGGGAACGAATCCACACACCGCTTCTTCAACCTGGCGATACCGGGCAGCTTCCTCACCGATGTCCGCGAGCAGATGCCCGCACTGCTGGCTCCCCGCCTGCCCGACACGCTCCTCGTCGCCGCCGGAATCAACGACTCCGCCGTGCCGCTCGCCTCCCCGCACTCCCCGCACTCCCCGCAGGCCGCGTACGACGGGCCGGCGTACATCGCGGACCGACTCGGCCCGCTGGCCGCCACCGCCCTGGGCCACAATGCGCGGCTCGTCGTCCTGGGACCGACATGGATCGACGAAACGCGCACCGGCGACTACGAGGGCCTGCGCTTCACGCAGGCCCGCGTACGGGCGCTGCGCGAGTCGACGCGCTCCTGGTGCGACGAACACCACGTCGACTTCGTCGACATGTGGGAGCCGCTGCGCGGGAGGCCCGAGCTGCTCGTGGACGGTGTCCATCCCACCGCCGAAGGGCACGAGGCCCTGTACCGGCACCTCGACACCACCGGTCGCTGAGCCCGACCATGCACGAAGAACACCAGCACCAACAGCAGGGCACGGCGTGAACGACTCGAACGGACTGGGCTTCTACCTGCCCGGAGCCCTGCTGCTCGCGGCAGCGGGCCTCAAGCTCCCCGCCCTGTGGCGCAACCCCCGCGACGAACTCCTGCGGTCCGTCCTGGTCCTCCTCGTCCTGGCCACCGCCGTGTTCGGCTTCACCGCGATGCCCACCCTCGTCGCGGTGAACAGGCTCACGGGAGTCCCGAACGCCGCCGCACCGCTCGTGTTCTCGCTGCTCACGGCCTTCTCCGGGGCCAACATCGTGCTCATCTTCCGCTGGAGCAGCGGCCCGCAGGACGCGGAGCGGACCCGCCGGTGGTCCCGCGTGTGCAACCTCGTGACCCTCGCGGTGATCGCGGCCATCAACGTGCTCTTCGCGCTCGGCGAGGCCCCCGTCGAGCGCCTGCGCGACCTCGACACGTACTACGCGTGCACGCCGTACATCGGGGAGATGATCCTCCTCTACCTCGCGGCGCACACCACGGCGGCGGTCACCATGACGTTCCTGTGCCGGCGGTGGGCGCGCGAGGTCCACGGCGCGCTGCGCGCGGGGCTGGGGCTGATCGCCTTCGGGTACGTACTGAACCTCCTCTACGACGTCGCGAAGTTCAGCGCGATCGGCGCTCGCTGGGCGGACGTCGACTGGGACGTCCTCAGCACGGAGATCGCTCCATCCCTCGCCTCCGTCTCCGCGCTCCTGATCGCGACCGGGTTCGTCCTGCCGCTCCTCTCCCAGCACGTCATGAGCCAGTGGTCCATGTGGCGCCGGTACTCCCAGCTCCGCCCGTTGTCGCGGGAACTGCGGGGGGCGACACGGCACAGCATCACGCTGGCCGGCGGGCCGTGGACGCCCATCGAGATCCGGTTGACGCAGCGCGAGTCGGACATCCACGACGGGATCCTCACGGTCAGCCCCTACCTGCGCGCCGGGATACGGGAGAGGGCGCTCCGGGCGGAACTGGAGGCGGGCCGTCCCGCCGACGAGGCCGCCGCCGTGGCCGACGCGGTCGCTCTGGCGACGGCCGTCGTCCTCTGGGGCCGCGCGCGGAGTGCGCCGGAGGACGCCGGGCCGGAGGCCGCGAGCCCGGTCCTGACCTCGCCGAACAGCCCTTCGGGTCTGGTGCGGATGTCCCGGGCCCTGGCCAAGTCGCCCACCGTCCGCTCCTTCCGCCAGACGGCCTGACCGCCAGAACGCCAGAACGCCAGCGGGACATCGCGTACGGGCTGCGGTCGGGCGGTCCGCATTGTCCACTGGAGGTACGGACCGAACGGAGACGCCCCCTGTGGAGGGCCGGCATGAGGAAGATCAAGGCTCAGCTGTTCATGTCACTCGACGGGGTCGTCGAGGCACCCGACCAGTGGCACTTCCCCTACTTCAACGAGGAGATGGGGGCGGCCGTCGACGCCACGCTCGGCGCGGCCGACACGTTGCTCCTCGGCCGCAGGACGTACGACAGCTTCGCCGGGGCATGGCCCGACCGGGAGGCGGCCGGCGGGGAGGACGCCCCCTTCGCGAAGGTGCTCGGCGACGCCCGCAAGATCGTCGCGTCGAACCGGCGGTCCACGCTCACCTGGCGGAACTCCGAACGGATCGTCGGCGATCTCATCGAGGCGGTGAGCGCCCTGAGGAACGAGCCGGGCACCGGCCCCGTCTGGATGAGCGGCTCGGTCTCCGTCGTCCGGCAGCTGCTCGCCGCCGGGCTGCTGGACGAGCTGAACCTGCTGGAGCACCCGATCGCCGTCCGCAACGGCCTGCGGCTGTTCGAGGAGGGTGAGGCTCCGATGCCGCTGAAGCTGCTCTCCTGCGAGGTCTTCCGGACCGGCGTCCTCAATCTCTTCTACGCTCCCGCCGAGTCCGCCGGCCAGGGAACCTACGAGGACGCCAAGGCCCACCTGCCCCAGCACGAGTAGCCGCTGCCGGCCCCCGTCGGCACGGGGGCAGCGGCAACCTGCGTCAAGCCGCCTGGCCGGCGCACGACGGGCACAGGCCGCGGTACGTGACCTCGACCTTCGACACCGTGAAGCCGAACCGTTCGTCCGCCGCGAGTCCCGTCATCAGGTCGCCCGTCGGGTGGACGTCGCGGATGGTGCCGCAGCGGGAGCAGACCAGGTGGTGGTGGGGATGGCGGGCGTTGGGGTCGTAGCGCTTGGCGCGGCCGTCCGTTGACAGCTCGACGACCTCTCCGAGCGTGACCAGCTCGCCCAGGGCGTTGTAGACGGTCGCCCGCGAGATCTCGGGCAGCCGCTCCACCGCACGGGCGTGCACCTCGTCGGCCGTGAGGTGTACGTGCTCCCCGTCGAGCACCTCCGCGACGACACGCCGCTGGGAGGTCAGCCGCCAGCCGCGCGCCCGCAGTCGTTCCAGCAGGTCACTCATGTCGGTTCACCCCATCAGGTCAGGCGGGATGCCCGGAGTTCAGGAAAGTGTCCGGATCCCTATCAGATATGCAACTGGTGCTCTTCTTGACTTGGATTGTGTCCATCGTAGGATCGGTTCGGTCGGCAGCCAACCCTCACCGCAGCCACGCCCGTACAACGCTTCCGCAGCAACTCCCTTTCCTTAGCAGCGTGATCCGCCCGGTTTGGAAGGATTCCCATGTCTGAGAACCATGATGCAAACGCCGTAGACGCGAAGACGGAGGCCGGAGGCGGCTGTCCCGTCGCGCACGAGCGCGCCGCGCACCCGACTCAGGGTGGCGGCAACCGCCAGTGGTGGCCCGAGCGTCTCAACCTCAAGATCCTCGCCAAGAACCCCGCCGTGGCCAACCCCATGGGCGAGGAGTTCGACTACGCCGAGGCGTTCAAGACGCTCGACCTCCCCTCGGTCAAGCGGGACATAGCCGAGGTACTGACGACCTCGCAGGACTGGTGGCCCGCCGACTTCGGCCACTACGGCCCCTTCATGGTCCGCATGGCGTGGCACAGCGCCGGCACCTACCGGATCAGCGACGGCCGCGGCGGCGCCGGCGCCGGTCAGCAGCGCTTCGCGCCCCTCAACAGCTGGCCGGACAACGGAAACCTCGACAAGGCCCGCCGACTGCTGTGGCCGGTCAAGAAGAAGTACGGCCGGAGCATCTCCTGGGCCGACCTCATGATCCTCACCGGCAACGTCGCCCTGGAGTCGATGGGCTTCGAGACGTTCGGCTTCGCCGGCGGCCGCGCGGACGTCTGGGAGCCCGACGAGGACGTGTACTGGGGTCCCGAGACCACGTGGCTCGGCGACGAGCGCTACACCGGCGACCGTGAGCTGGAGAGCCCGCTCGGCGCGGTCCAGATGGGCCTCATCTACGTCAACCCCGAGGGTCCGAACGGCAACCCCGACCCGCTCGCCGCCGCCCGCGACATCCGCGAGACGTTCCGCCGGATGGCGATGAACGACGAGGAGACCGTCGCCCTGATCGCCGGCGGCCACACCTTCGGCAAGACCCACGGCGCGGGCCCGGCGGAGAACGTCGGCGCCGACCCCGAGGGCGCCCCGATCGAACTGCAGGGTCTCGGCTGGAGCAACACGTTCGGCACCGGAAAGGGCGCCGACGCGATCACCAGCGGCCTTGAGGGCATCTGGACGGACACCCCGACCGCCTGGGACAACAGCTTCTTCCAGATCCTCTTCGGGTACGAGTGGGAGCTGTTCCAGAGCCCCGCCGGCGCGAACCAGTGGCGGCCGAAGGAGGGCGCCGGAGCGGGCACCGTCCCCGACGCCCACGACGCGTCGAAGACCCACGCGCCGACGATGCTGACGACCGACCTCTCACTCCGCGTGGACCCGGCCTACGAGCAGATCTCGCGCCGCTTCCTGGAGAACCCCGCCGAGTTCGCGGACGCGTTCGCCCGCGCGTGGTTCAAGCTGACCCACCGCGACATGGGCCCGATCGTGCGCTACCTCGGCCCGGAGGTCCCGTCCGAGACGCTCCTGTGGCAGGACCCGCTCCCCGCCGTGACGCACGCGCTCGTCGACGCCGACGACATCGCCTCGCTGAAGAGCCAGGTCCTGGCCTCGGATCTGTCGGTCTCCGAGCTCGTCTCCGTCGCCTGGGCCTCGGCCTCGTCCTTCCGCGGCAGCGACAAGCGCGGCGGCGCGAACGGCGCGCGCATCCGCCTCCAGCCGCAGGCCGGCTGGGAGGTCAACAACCCCGACCAGCTGGCGACGGTGCTCCGTACGCTGGAGGGGATCCGGGAGTCCTTCAACTCGGCGCAGAGCGGCGGAAAGCAGGTCTCGATCGCCGACCTGATCGTCCTCGCGGGCGGCGCGGCCGTCGAACAGGCCGCCAAGAACGCCGGCTTCGACGTCGAGGTCCCCTTCACCCCGGGCCGCGCGGACGCGTCGCAGGAGCAGACGGACGTGGAGTCGTTCGCCGCGCTCGAGCCGGTCGCCGACGGCTTCCGCAACTACCAGGGGAAGGGCAACCGGCTGCCGGCCGAGTACCTGCTGGTCGACCGGGCGAACCTGCTGACGCTGAGCGCCCCCGAGATGACGGTCCTCGTCGGCGGCCTCCGCGTCCTGGGCGCGAACCACCAGCAGTCCTCGTACGGCGTGTTCACCGCGACCCCCGAGTCGCTGACGAACGACTTCTTCGCCAACCTGCTCGACCTGGGTACGACCTGGAAGGCCACGGCCGGGGACGCGAACACCTTCGAGGGCCGCGACGTCACCACCGGCGAGGTGAAGTGGACCGGAACCCGGGCCGACCTCGTCTTCGGGTCGAACTCCGAGCTGCGCGCGCTCGCGGAGGTCTACGCGAGCGATGACGCGAAGGAGAAGTTCGTGAAGGACTTCGTCGCCGCGTGGGGCAAGGTCATGGACCTGGACCGGTTCGACCTCGTCTGACCGTTCCGATCGTTGCGATCGTGGCGTCCGGGCCGGTCGGCAGCCGTCTCAACGGCTGTCGCCGGGCCCGGGCGCCCCTTCGCGCGGCCCCTTCGCGCGGCCCCTGCGTAGGGTCACCGGCCCCGGCGCCGCTCGTGGCGCGCACGCGCCAGGCGGTGGGCGTGGCGCAGCAGTTCGCAGAGGGTCTCATCCGTCCGCGGGCCGGGGTCGACCACGGCGAGCCATCCGGCGGAGCCGTAGACGGGGTGTGCCATGACCGTGTCGGTGGCACCGGGATCCTCTCCGCCGGCCGGGTCCTGCGGTGCACGGCCCGTCCGGCGGACGAACTCCTCCCTCCCGGCGGCGACGTTTATGCGGAACGCGTCCGGCCGGTCGAGTCGCGACGACGCGTCGCCCGGATAGTCCTTGGTCACGATCGTCGCGAAGGGCTGGGCCGTGGTCGGAGCCGTGCCGTCGGGCGCGTGGTAGAAGAACGTGTCCCCCCAGCTGATCTCGGGTGATCCGTCGCCGGGTGCCGGCCTGACGGCCAGGACCCCTTCGAGTCCGCCCATGAAGTCGATGATCTCGTCGATGGTCATGTCTGCAAGCGTTTCATTAAAGTGGTTGTGGAGACTTCCAGCCGCAATGTGCTCCGGACACAGGGGGTGAGGGGTGCCCACCCTCAAATCGGTGCCGATGCGGACGGTTGACGTCGCACGCCGCTGCGGGTACTCGGTCCAGCAGATCCGCAACCTCGAACGCGACGGCGTGCTGCCGCCCGCGGTGCGCACCGCATCGGGCTACCGGGTCTACGGGGAGGTCCACCTGAACTCCGCGCTGGCCTACCGGGCCCTGGCGGCCGGTACGGGACCGGTGGAGGCCAAGGACATCGTCCGCACAGCTCACGAGGGTCCCGTCGGCGAGCTGCTGGCACGGCTCGACGCGGTACACGCCCGGCTCGACCGGGAGCGCACGGAGCTGGCGCTCGCCAGGGAGGCCGCCGCGGCGATCTCGGCCGAGCCGATCGCAGACGTACGCCCGGCGGACGCGATGGGCGTCTCCGAGCTCGCCGCAGCCCTCGGTGTACGCGCCTCGACCTTGCGGCACTGGGATGCGGAGGGGCTCGTGGTCCCCGACCGGCGGGGCGGACGGGGAACCCGGCGCTACTCACCGGCGCAGGTGCGCGATGCCCGGATCGTCCACCAGCTGCGCAGCGCCGGGTACCGGATGGATCCGCTCCGTACCTTGCTGCCCGAGCTGCGGAGCGGGCGCCGGCGGGACACCGTCGAGGCGGCGCTGGAGGCCCGGGAAGCGGGCATCGCGGCGCGCTCCCGGGCCCTGCTCGACGCCTCCGCCGCCCTCCTGGCCCTGCTCGCACCGGCCGCTGCGGGCACTCCTGCCCGAGCGCATGGCTGACGCTTCGTCCGCCGTCCGCAGGTCGCGCCCGGGGCGGAGGCCGGGTGGGGTCAAGATGTCGGTGTACGAGCCGTGAGGCGTGAGGCAACGAGCTGGGGGATGCCCGGTGGACCTGTTCCCGGCAATTCCGCTGTCGGAGTGGCGAGACTCCAAGGAGACGCTGCACCGGTTCGCGCAGATCGTCGGCAAGATCCGGCTGGCGAGCAGCATACGGCGCAACCACTGGTGGAATGTCCCCTTCCATGTCACGGGGCGGGGTATCACGACCCGCCCGATGGGCGGGTTCGACGGCGACCCGGTCTTCACGATCGACTTCGATTTCGTCGACCACTGGTTGACCGTGTCCTGTCTCGACGGCTCGACCACCTCGTTCCCGCTCCTCGGGCAGTCGGTGGCGTCCTTCTACCGTGAGACGCTCGCCGCGCTGGACCGGATCGGCGTGGCGGTGACCCTCGCGCACCCCCATCCGTACACGCTGTCCGACGCGCACCGGCCGTTCGCCGAGGACACGGAGCACACCTCCTACGACCCGTTCTGGGTCAACCGGCACTGGCAGGTGCTCAGCCAGGTCAACCTGGTGCTGGAGGAGTTCGCCGCCGGTTTCTGCGGGAAGGTCAGCCCGGTACACCTGTTCTGGCACTCGTACGACATCGCGGTCACCCGGTTCTCCGACCGCTCCGTCGAGATGGGGGCTGAAGTCGACCCGGTGACCCGGGAAGCCTATTCGCGCGAGGTCATCAGCTGCGGCTTCTGGTTCGGCGACGACGACTACCCGCGGCCGGCCTTCTACGCGTACGCCGCGCCGGAGCCGGCGGGGCTGGCCGGACAGCCGCTGCGGCCGTCGCCCGCGCACTGGATCGAGCGGGGCAGCGGCCGCCTCGCCACCCTCGACTACGACGATGTCCGCGACGGCGCGCATCCCCGGCAGGCCGTCCTCGATTTCTACGGGTCCCTGTACCGCTCCGCGGCCGCCCTGGACGGCTGGGACGTCGAGCACCTCGCCTCCCCGGGCGGCGTCACCGATCCACTGGCCCGGGGAAACGCTCCGACAGCGGGGTCCGCCTGACGGACGCGTCGGCGGCGGTATTTCCTTGATTTTCCGGGTGATCGCGGCGAGCATCTGAAGGCGCTCTTCCCGCGGCGGGCGACGGGTGACGATCCGAGGGGGGACCCCGTCGTCAACGTCCTGCGGCTGTGTACTCTGAGCACGCTTTCGAACCTGTTCAAGCGTTTTTCGACCATGGGGGGGCCGGTGCGCAATCGCCGACTCGTAATGTCCGCTGCCGTCGTGGCAGCCAGTGTGGGTCTCATACCGGCCGTGGCGCAGGCGGCTCCCGGCACGCCCGGCGCCGCGGGCCCGCACGGGGTCTCCGCACCCGACGTGGACCTGAACAAGGTCGCGGCGTCGAACTTCACCACCGTGAAGAGCCCTGCCGAGCGTACGGTCCACACCCCGTCCGCCGCCAAGGGCAACGGCAAGGCCGGCGCCTCCGCGCAGGCCGAGGGCAGCGCCGCCGCGGAGCCGACGGTCGGCCTGACCGCCAAGGGCACCAGCGCCCGCGGCATCAGCCTGGACCTCGCCGTCGTCAGCGACCCGGGCACCGCGCTGTCGGTCAACGTCGCCTGGGGGGACGGCACCAGCGTCACCTTCGGTGCCAACGGGCCGACCAACTCGACCGAGGCGCACTCCTACCCGGAGATCGGCTCGTACACGATCAAGGTCACCCTGTCCGACGGCAGCGGTGTGCGCGGCGTCAACGAGCTGTCCGTCGTGACGCCCGGCTCCGACTTCACCCCGTACGCGCCCACCCGCCTCCTGGACACCCGGGACGGCACGGGCACGACGAAGGGCAAGGTCGCCCCCTACGCCACCACCCGGGTCAAGATCTCCGGCAACGGCGCGATCCCCGCCGGGGTCACCGCCGTGGTGCTGAACGTCACCGCCACCAACACCACCAGCGGCGGCCACGTCACCGTCTTCCCCGAAGGCAGCGACCGTCCGACCACGTCGAACGTCAACTTCTCGGCCGGCCAGACCGTCCCGAACCTCGTCATCGTGCCCGTCAACAAGAACGGCTACGTCGACCTCTACAACGGCGGCTGGGAGCCGGTCGACCTCATCGCCGACATCACGGGCTACTTCACCCGCACCTCCTCCAGCGGCTACACCCCGCTGAACCCCACGCGCTTCCTCGACACCCGCGAGGGCCAGGGCCAGCTCGCCGGCCAGGGCACCACCGGGGTCCAGATCACCGGCCGGAACGGCATCCCGTACGACGCCACGGCCGTCGCGCTGAACGTGACCGTCACCAACCCGCGCGAGGACGGCCACCTGACCGTCTACCCGAGCGGCGGGGCGGCCCCGACCACGTCCAACCTGAACTTCCGCGGTGGCCAGACCATCGCCAACTCGGTCATCGTGCCGGTCGGCTCCGACGGCTCGATCAAGATCCGCAACGGTGCCTGGAAGGGCGCCGACGTCATCGTCGACGTGGTCGGGTACTACAGCAAGGACAGCCAGGGCGCCTACCTGCCGTTCCTGCCGGAGCGGCTGCTCGACACCCGCGACCCCGCGGACTGGCCGTACGGCCAGCTGGAGGGCCAGGGCTACATCTACATGCCGCTGTCCAGCTCGCGCCCGCAGAACACGGCGTACGTGCTGAACACGACGGTCACCAACACCCGGGGCGACGGCTACCTCACGGTGTCCCCGGACCCGAACTCGCTGTACGCCTACGACAACGGCTGGGACACCTGGCCGACGCCGCCCAACTCGTCCAACCTGAACTGGAAGCGGGGCGACACCGTCCCGAACCTGGTCCAGGCGGGCATGGGCAACAACGGCATCGTCGACTTCTGGAACCGCGGCTGGGACAACATCGACCTGGTCGTCGACATCTTCGGTGTCTACCAGACGAACTGACCCACCGGCAGGCGTGCTCAACAGCGCCCCGGGAAGCCCCGATCCGCCGGGTGCCTTCCCGGGGCGTCTGCACGCCCGAAGCCGACCCGGCCGGCGTGTCGGAGTCGAGCGCGCCCCGGGCCCGGTTGCCGGGTCTCCTCGGCGAGCCGCTGCCCACCGTCGAGATCGCCCGCCGTTTCGGGGTCACCCCGAGTGCGGTATCCCGGCACCTGCGCGTCCTGCACGCCACGGGCCTGGTGTCCCGGGCCCGTGACGGACGGCAGGTGCTGTACCGGCGCAGCCCGCTCGGCGACCGGTCGGCCGGGCCGCACCTCTGATCGCCCCGATCCGCCCGCTACCAGGGCAGCTCCCGTACCTGCTGTACGCACAGCACCACGAACAGCAGTCCGGCGGCGGCCAGCATCACGTTGCTCAGCAGCCCGTTGCGCCAGTCGGCGGGTGTGCGTGAGCTGTTGAGCAGCCACAGCAGGGTGAGGGCCAGGAACGGCATGAAGAACGCGCCGATGACCCCGTACACGATGACGAGCCCGAACGGCTGGTCGAGGAAGAGCAGGCTGATGGGCGGGAAGGTGAGCCAGAGCAGGTAGGCCCGGAAGGGGAGGGACTTCTCGCGGCTCGTGCCGGCCGGGGCCAGGGAGGGGCGGTACTTCGTCACGAAGTCGGCGAACATCAGGCTCACCCCGTGCCACACGCCGATCAGGGAGGTGAAGGACGTCGCGAAGAAGCCGACGAGGAAGAGCCTGGCGGTCGCGGTTCCGTAGCGGTCCGCCAGGATGTCGGTGAGGTCGAGCAGCCCCCGGTCGCCCTTCGCGATCGCCACCCCGGAGGAGTGCAGCAGCTCGGCGCCGACGAAGAGCATGGCCACGACGAAGATGCCGGTGGTGACGTACGCGACCCGGTTGTCGAGGCGCATCACCTTCATCCAGCCCGCGTTCGTCCAGCCCTTGGCGTTGACCCAGTACCCGTACGCGGCGAGCGTGATCGTGCCGCCGACCCCGCCGATGAGGCCGAGCGTGTAGATCAGCGAACCGTCCGGGAGGACGGGCGCGAGGCCGGCGAGGGCGGCGCCGAGGTGCGGCGTGACCCGGATGGCGAGGTACACGGTGACCAGGAACATGACGCCGACCAGGACGGTCATGACCTTCTCGAAGACGGCGTACCGGTTGAACCAGACGAAGACCAGGCCCACCAGCCCGCACAGCACGGCCCAGGCCTTGAGGTCCATCGTGTCCGGGAAGAGGGCGGCGAGCGGGAGGGCGCTGGAGGACATCGCGGCGGCGCCGTAGACGAAGCCCCAGACGACGACGTACCCGGCGAAGTAGACCGTCGTCCAGGAGCCCAGGCTGCGCCAGCCCTCGAAGAGGGTGCGTCCGGTGGCGAGGTGCCAGCGGCCGGCGGCCTCCGCGAGGGAGATCTTGACCAGGCAGCCGATCACGGCCGCCCACAACAGGGTGTAGCCGAATTTGCTGCCCGCGATGAGCGTGGCCACGAGGTCTCCGGCGCCCACGCCGGTCGCGGCGACGACGATGCCGGGTCCGATGTGCCGCCAGCTCGCCTTGCGCGGGAGGTCGTTCTCGCTCTCCTCCGTGCCGGTCTGGAGGGTGTCCGCCATGCGTTCGCCTGCCGCCTTCCCGTGCTCGCCCGCCCGGCCCGCCCGCCCCGGTGCCCCGTGCCCCGGTGCCCGGCGTGCCCCGGTCACCAAAGCGGCTCGGCGGTGGTACGCGCAAGAGGCCCTCCCCGGCCGGGCCCCCGGACAGACCACGCGCCTCGCGCGGCGCCGCGGGGTGCATGACGATGCGTACATGGCCCAGGACAGTGCCGGCGGCGCGGCAGGCGCGGAGATTCCGAACGCGGAGCTCAAACACAACGCGATCGGGTTCCTCGACGCGCTCGTCATCGGCCTGAACTCCACCTCGCCCGCCTATTCGCTGGCCGCCGTCATCGGGCCGATCGTGGCGCTGGTCGGGATCTACGCACCGGGCGTGATGCTGGCGTCGTTCGTCCCGATGCTGCTGATCGCCGCCGCCTTCTACTACCTCAACAAGGTCGACCAGGACTGCGGGACGACGTTCTCGTGGGTGACGCGGGCCATGGGCCCCTGGGCCGGCTGGCTCGGTGGCTGGGCGATCACGATGACCGGCGTCCTGGTCATCGGCTCGCTGGCCGACGTCGCCGTCCAATTCGGCCTGCTCGCCGCCGGCCTGGACGGCTGGGCCGCGAACCCGGTGATCCGCCAGACCCTCGCCGTCGTGGTGATCCTCGCCATGACGGCGATCTGCGTCATCGGCACCGAGCTGTCGGCCCACCTCCAGGACGTCCTCATCCTCGCCCAGGTCTTCTTCCTCCTGGCCTTCGCGGTCGTCGCCTTCTACCGCGTGTACGCCGGGACCAGCACCCTCGACTCCATCGAACCCTCCCTCTCCTGGCTCAACCCCTTCGGTGCCGGCGGCGCCGCCCTCACCGGCGGTCTGCTGCTCGGCGTGTTCATCTACTGGGGCTGGGAGTCCGCGGTGAACCTCACCGAGGAGGTGAAGGACTCCGCCACCGCGCCGGGCAAGGCCGGAATCTGGTCGACCGTGGTGCTCCTGGTGACGTACCTGGCCGTCGGCTTCGCCGTCGTCGCGTACGCCGGAACCGCGTTCCTCGCGGCGAACGCGGGCGAGGAGGAGGCCATCTTCGCCGTGCTCGCGCACGAGGTGATGGGCGGCTGGGACTGGGTCGTGCTCCTCGCCGTCTGCACGTCCGCCCTGGCCTCGACCCAGACCACGATCATCCCGGCCTCCCGGACGGCGCTGTCGATGGCCCGCCGGCACGCGCTGCCGCCGCCCCTCGCGCACATCCACCCGCGGTTCCGGACCCCGGACGTGAGTACCTGGTGGGTCGCCGCCATCGCCATCGCCTGGTACCTCGCCGTCAACCAGATCAGCGAGAACGCCCTCCTGGACTCGCTCACGGCGCTGTCCCTGCTCATCGCCTTCTACTACGCGCTGACCGGGGTGGCTTGCGCCGTCTACTACCGCCGCCACCTGATGGAGAACCTGCACAACTTCCTGCTGATCGGCCTCGGGCCGGTGGTCGGGGCGGGCCTGCTGGCCTGGCTGCTGGAGGAGTCGATCAGCGACATGTCGAAGCCGGAGAACTCGGCCGGCGGGGTCTCCTGGTTCGGTCTCGGCCCGCCGCTGGTGATCGGGATCGGGATCGCCGTGGTCGGCGTGCTGATCATGTGCTTCTGGCGGGTGCATGACGGCAGGTTCTGGCGGGAGCGGCGGGGCGTGGTCGACCCGGCACTCGTCCACGGCAAGAGGAGCCCCTGATGTCCGTGGTCCTGGGGTACGACGAGTCGCCCGGCGCGGAGCGGGCCCTGCACGTGGCGCTCGAGGTCGCCACCGCCTTCGGCGAGCCGCTCGTCCTCGTCTACGGCGCCGCCGCGCCCGGCGCCGCCGGGGAGGAGTACCGGGCCCACCGGGAAGCCGTCCGCCAGGCGGGGCGCAGCGCCCTGGCCCGCGCCGTCGAGGCCGCCGACGAGGCCGGCGTCCCGTCGACGGTCGAGGTGGTCGACGAGAAACCGGCCCAGGCCCTGCTCGACGCCGCGGAACGCCACCGGGCGCGGGTCATCATCGTCGGCAGCTGGGGGGACAGCCCGATCCGCGGCGCCCTGCTGGGCTCCACCCCGCACAAGCTGCTGCACCTGTCGCCGGTGCCGGTGCTGTGCGTGCCGACGGCGGGCGACGTCGAGCCGTAGCGGGTCCGGCACGGCCGGGCGCATGTCAACCGGCACCGGCCGCGGCTCACTCGTAGGACGTGAGGGCCTCCAGTCCGGGTACGACCAGGTGCGGGGCGAACTCGGTCACGGTGTGGTCGGCGACGCCGTTGACGACGTAGGGATCGGTGGCGAGGAGACGGTCGAGTTCTTCGGCGGGCATCCCGGGGGCGAGGTACACGCCACCGGCCAGTGACTTCTGCCGCCCGGCCACCAGGAGCGTCCGGCGTGAGATCTGCTGTTTCAGCCAGTCCCCGTGGGCCGGCCTCCAGGGTTCCACGTCTTCGAGCGGTGCCGTGTAGGCAACGGTGACTATGAACATGCCCCGGACCGTACTGGATCACCGGAGACCGCTGCGAGCCCCTTTCACGCGGTGAGGGCGGCCGCGGCCGATTCGACGAAATCCCTGACGAGTTGCGATGAACGGCCCGCGCTCCACGCGAGGCAGACCTGGCTGTCCGCGATGTCCTCGATCGGTAGGTGGACCACGTCGGGGCGGGTGTAGAAGGTCACGACCGACAAGGGCAGGACCAAGATCCCCTCCCCCGCGGCCACGTATTCCAGTTTCTCCTCGACCGTGTTCGCCACCGGGCGCGGGCGCGAACGCCGTTGCTCCGCGGGCCGCTCCGGCAGGTCCCGCCACTCGGGTACCGCGTCCGGATCCTGCAGCAGCCGCTCCGCGGCGAGTTCCGCGATGCCCACGGACGCCTTGCCCGCCAGGCGGTGGTCGGCCGGGAGCACCGCGACCCTCGGTTACGCGAACAGCGGCCGCAGCCGCAGGCCCTGCCGGTCGACGGGCATGCGGACGAAGCAGACGTCCACCCGGCCGTCGAGCACCACCTGAGACTGCTCGTCCCACGAGGTGCGGACGACGTCCACGGAAAGGTCGGGATGGCGCGCCGCCATGGCTCGTACGGCCGCGGTGACGGTCACGCCCGGCATGAACCCCACCGTGAAGCGGAGTTGCCCGCCCGCCGCCTCCGCGACGCGCCGACGCACCGCCTCGGCCGCGGCCAGCAGGGCCGGCGCGTCCTCCAGGAGCCGGCTGCCCGCGGCGGTCAGCTCGGTGGTCCTGCGGTCCCGGCGGAACAGCTGCGCCCTCAGCTCCTTCTCCAGGGCCCGGATCTGCCGCGACAGCACCGGCTGCGCGATGTGCAGCCGCTCCGCGGCGCGCCCGAAGTGCAGTTCCCCGGCCACGGCCACGAAGTACCGGAGCTTCCTCAGATCGACGTCCACCCCGTGGTTATACCCGAGATGACCGTCCGGCCCCGGCCCACCCGGTGATACCCGGAGGGTATGACAGCAGGCCGCACAGGTCTTGGACGCCGCCCCGGGGCAGGGGGCAGCATCGGAAGGGCCACCGGAGGCCCCACCCGTCCGTTCCCAGCACCGAGAAGGTCTTCCATGAGCACTTCACTTTCCGGCCGCCGTGTCGTCATCCTCGGCGGCACGTCGGGCATCGGCCTCGCCACCGCCTCGCTGGCCGCCCGGCACGGCGCCCAGGTGGTCACCGTATCGAGCAGCACTGACAGCGCCGCCCGCGCGCTCGCCGCCCTCCCGGCCGGTACGTCGGCCGAAGTGGCGGACCTGCGCGACCCCGCGCGGATCTCCGCGGTCTTCGGGCGGGTGGGTGCGTTCGACCACCTGGTGTTCACCGCCGGGGAACCCCTCGCCCTGATGCGGCTGGACGAGCTGGACATCGATGCGGCGCGGGAGTTCTTCGCCCTGCGCTACTTCGGCGCCCTCGGCGCGGTGGCCGCAGCCGCTCCCCTGCTGCGGCCGGGCGGCTCGGTGGTCCTCACCAGCGGCACCGCGAGCGGCCGGCCCGGGCCCGGCTGGGCCGTCGCGGCGAGCATCTGCGGCGCCATCGAGGCCTTGGTCAGGGCCCTGGCCGTGGAACTCGCCCCGATCCGGGTGAACGCCGTAACGGCGGGGGTGGTGCGCTCGCCGCTCTGGTCGCGGATCGAACCCGCCGAGCGCGAGCGGATGTACGAGCGGACCGGGGCGAACCTTCCGCTGGGCCGCGTGGGCGAAGTCGCGGAGGTCGCCGAGGCGTACGTCTACCTGCTCCGGCAGTCGTACGCCACCGGCACCGTGGTGACCGTCGACGGCGGGACCGCCCTGGCCTGACCGGGCTCACGCGGCTCACGCCGCGGCTTTGAGCAGCCCCGCGTCCATCAGGCGCTCGGCCCAGGCGTTCATCGCCGTACGGACCTTGCCCTCGTCGGTCTGCCAGGCGTCGGCGAGGGAGGACGCGGCCAGCTCCAGGAACCCGTCGTTGACCCGCAGCGCCACCCACATCGCCGAGCCCACCGGGCTGCAGCGGAACTCGCCGCGCCCTGCCGTCCGTACCTTCATCCGGCCGTCCGCCAGAGCCGTCCCCGTCACGCCGTCCGCTGCCACGATCCGCATGTCGTCCTCCTCGTTCAAGTCCGCCTCAAGTGCTTCAAGCATCGCGGCGCGACGAGGACACGACCATGGGGCTAGCCACCCCCTCCGGGCTGCTGCCACCCACCGTCGGGCAGTCGGGCCGCCCGGCCCGGCTGAGCCCGGCCCGGCCCGACTCGGCGGACGGCTACGTCCCGTTCGGCTGGAGGACCGAGATGATGTTTCCGGCCGGGTCCTTGAACCAGGCGATCGCGGGGCCGGGCGTCTCCCGGGCGATTCCCTTCGCGTCCTGGTCGAAGGCCTCGTACCGCTCGAACGACACACCGCGTGCGGCCAGTTCGTCGACGGCCCGGTCGATGTCGTCCACCGGGAAGTTCAACACCGTGAAGGTGGCGGGCTCGTGGTTCTCCTTCGGGTACAGCATCACATCGGTGTCCCCCGCCAGGTGCAGGGTCAACAGACCGTTGTCCTCGGACACCCGCAAACCGAGCGTCTCGCCGTAGAAGCCCTTGGCACCCTCGATGTCGTTCACCGAGTAGCCGCTGAATCCCTTGCTGTCTCGCAGCATGGTGGCTGTCCTCCGTTCGCCGTTCGCCGCAGCTCGTCCGGCATCGGCCCCCTGGCTCCAGTCTCCCTCCGAACACACCCGGTCGCCCGACGGCCGCGCTACCCGTCCGCCCCGCCCGACAGCTCCGCCGACCGCTCCGCGGCCGCATCCGCCGCGCGGGCGGCGTCCCGCGCCCGGTCGGTGGCCCCGGCCAGCGCGCGCCGTGCGCCCGCCTGTCCGGTCCGGGCCTCGCGCAGCTGCCGCTCCAGCTCGGCTACGCGCTCGTCCGCCTCGGCCAGTACCTGCTCGGCCGCGCGCAGCTCCGTCTCCCGTGCGGCCGCCTCGACGCGGGCCTCCTCGGCCCGGGCCCGGCGCTGCGCCGCCTCGCGGGACGGCTCCGGCTTCGGTTTCGGCACCGGCTCCGGCTTCGGCTTCGGCGGCGGCTTCGCCGAGACCGCCGGCTGCGGCCGTACGGGGGCCGTGGCGGCAAGGCCCGTGAAGCCGACCGGCGGGTTCAACCCGGTGGACAGGCGTCCGCTCGACCACTGCTCGGCGGCGTCGGGATCCGCGAGGGCCGCGTGGAGCGTCTGTTCCACCTCGCGCGCGACGCTCTCACCGACCGCCCGGCCCTCCTCCTCGGCCAGCTGCCGGGCGGTACGGGCCAGTGCGGCGACCACCACGTGCCGCTGATGGGAAAGGGCCTTGAGCTGGGTGCCGTCCAGCGAACGCTGTGCTTCGCGCAGCGCTCGGCCGAGCTCCAGGAAGGCCGCGACCTCCTCGGGGCGCCGCCGCACCAGCAGGTTCGAGGCGTACGCCGCCCGTGTCGGGCGCCGCAGTCCCGCGATGTCCTTCGCCGCCTGCGCCTGTCCGGCCTTCCGGGCCCGGGCCGCCCGTTCGTCCCGGGCCGCGGTGAACCGGTCCGGGACCAGCCCGTACAGCTCGTCGGCCACCGCATCCACGTCAACGTCCACGACATCCACGATGCCGCCCGGGCCGCTGCCGGGCTCGCCGAGCCCGGCAGCGGCCCCGACCGATCAGGCGAGGGAGATCTTGTCGCCCTCCACGGCGATCTTCGCCGCCGCCAGGGGCCGCGTGGCGGGCCCGCCGGCGACCGTGCCGTCCGAGATCTTGAACAGGCTCTGGTGGCACGGGCAGACGATGTTCCCGTCCTTCACCGTGGCCACCGAGCAGCCCTGATGGGTGCAGGTCGCCGAGAAGGCCTTGAACTGCCCGGCCATCGGCTGCGTGACCACCACCTTCTGGTCCTTGAACACCTTGCCGCCGCCGACCGGGATGTCCGACGTCTGCGCGAGCGCCTGCCCGCCGCCACCGCCGGCCGCGGCGCCCGCCGAGGGCTGGGCCTGCGCGTCACCGGGTGCGGTACCGGGTGCGTTGTCGGCTGCCGCCTCGGTGCCGCCGTCGTTGCCGCAGCCGCTCAGCACGGTGCCCGCCAGCGTGGCGGCGCCCGCCGCGAGAACCGTGCGCCGACGCGTGGTGTCGCCCATGGCCGTATCTCCTTCTCGTACCGGAAGCGGACCGGAGCATCCCTTGCCACTCCGGCCTCAGCAGGAACACGCGCGGATGTGGCTCGTGGTTCACCGCGTCCGCAAGCGAATACGACCGAACCGCGCAGCGGGTTCCCGCGTGTGCACGGTGTGACTACGACAACCTCCGACCTGCGCACGCGAGCGGCCGAGTACGCGCTCCTGCCGCTGCGCCTCTTCCTCGGCATCACCTTCGTCTACGCCGGGCTGGACAAGCTGACCGACACGGCGTTCCTGTCCGCCGCCGGTGACGGCTCGATCGGACAGCAGATGGAGGCCGTACGGGACTCGGCCGCCCTCCCGGGACTCGTCGAGCTCTCCTCGCACGACCCGGTGGGCTTCGGCATCGCGATCGCCCTCGGGGAACTGGCCGTCGGGATGGGGGCGCTGGCCGGGCTGCTGACCCGGGTCGCCGCTCTCGGCGGCGCCCTGGTCTCCCTGAGCCTGTGGCTGACCGTCAGCTGGCCGACCACCCCGTACTACTACGGCAACGACCTCGTGTACCTGATGGCCTGGATCCCGCTGATCCTCGCGGGCGCCCCGGCCCTCTCCCTCGACGCGCTGCTGCACCGCCGCCGCGGGCGGCGCGCGTCCGGATCGAGGCGGGCGAGGGCCGCCGGCCGCCCGAACCCGGCGGCGGCAGCCCCGTCCTGAGCCGCCCTCACACGGCGGCGTCAGGACCGGCCGTGGCCGGTCCTGACGGCCGTGCCCGGGGCGCGCGCGGGGCGGCATCGAGTAGGGCCCATACCCGCCGGCCGTCGGGCGCGACGTCGCTGCCGCAGCTCACGACGGTGCGCAGGGCCGCGAGTTCGGTCAGTACGGCGTCCTCGCCGGGGGCGGCGCCTGCGACGTGGCTGAGCGCGACGGCGAGGATGTGGTCGTCCTGGTCGGCGAGGTGGACGCTGATCCGCTTGCCACCGTCGGCGACCGCCGCCTGGACGAGACGTCGTACGGCGGCGTCCAGCTCCGGCTCGTCGAGGTGCGCGTACCCCCAGGCCCGGACCGTCGCCGTCGCCTGGGCGCCGGCCTTCTTCGCGGCCCACTGGTCCGCGCGGAACGTCAGCCCGGCGGTCTGGCGGTTGCGGATCTCCATCCGCGGGCGGGCCCGGTCCACGGCCCGGCGGCCCGGCTGCCGCGCGACGGACCGGTCTCGTGACGCTTCCACGGGCGTACGCGGCGGAGAGGACGGCGCCGCCTTCGGCCCGGCCGCTTCAGCCGGTGTCGTAGTCATGCGAACACGCTACGCGCACGGACCGGTTCTCCGAAAGCCCGCAGGTCCGGAGCGGGCCGACGGCCGGGGTGCGGCCACACGCGCGGGCGCGCGCGGCCGCACCCGCGGTTCAGCGCCGCGTCCAGAGCTGTCCGGGGCCGCCGTTGCAGGGCATCTGGCGCACCTCGCGGCGGCTGCCCGACGGCATGCCCGCGTCCTCCAGGCACATCCCGGTGACCCGGTTCCTGATGGTGTGCCGGCCGTCGCTCCAGTCGAACTCCCAGCGCTGGCCCTGGGAGTGGTTGCACACCCGCTGGATGATGGTGGCGCCGGCCTCCAGGTTCGTCGGCTCGATGCAGCTGCTGCTGTGCGCCGGGCGCATTTCGGTGGACGGGTCGTCGAGGATGGTGTCCGTCCAGAACTGCTGGTGGGCGGCGTCCTTCTTGCAGTTGAACTGCTGGACGAGGGTGTAGTCGTAGTACGAGCCGCCCCGGATGTCGAGACACTTGCCGGTGGCGACGTTGACGTACTGGTACCGCAGCGCGGCCAGGGTGCCTGATTCCGAGGCGGGCACGGCCTGGGCGGGCGCGGCCTGGGCGGGCACGGCCACCAGGGCCGCGGCGGACGCCGCAGCGCCGATGACGACGCCGGCTCGTACGGCCAATGAGCGCAGAGATCGCATGGTCGGGTGTTCTCCTCACCTCGTGGTCGGTCCGCCGGGCGCCGTCCCCCCGGAGACGGTCGGCCGCGGCCGCCGAATGGCGCCCGGCTTCGGCTGCCAGTCTTGCCGGGCGGGACGCCCCGGCTCAAAGCCCTTCGACGTCCCTCGAATCCGGACATTGCGCACCGGCGCGCACTGCCTTCCGGCCAGAAATCCGGGGCCGGACCGCGCCCCCGGACGCGCCGACTACGGTGCGGTGAGAACGCCGTCACCTGGGCGTCCTGTGCCTCGCGGACGGGCAGGACGGCCGGCACAGTACTGCCCCGCCCCGCACCACCCCGCCCCGCACCGACAGCGAAGCCGACTCCTGGGAGGAACGCCGGTGTTGCGGATCCACTTCGCCCCCGACGACCTGGCCCGCGTACGGATAGCACGCGCCCCCGATCCGCTCGCGGAAACGATTCTGAGCCTGCCCCTCCTCCAGTCGCGGAAGATGGGCGGCATCGCCCTCGACGGCTGGCGCCGGCGCACCCGCCAAGGCCTGCGGCCCGAGATGAAGCCGCTGCTCGACCTCGTGCCGGGCGATGCCGGGGAGTACGTACCGGAGGCGTTCATGCACGCCGCCACGGCCACCCTCGACGACAGCCTCGACCACACCTGGTCGCTGCCGCGCCGTCAGTGGCGTGCGGACCTGCACGCCACCCGGCAGCTGCGTCCGGCCGCCCCGCGCTGGATCCACGGGCTGCACGCGGGCGAGCGGGAGTGGAGCGGCGTCGTCCACCGGACGATCCGGCGCTACCACGACCTCGCCGTCGCCCCGTACTGGGCACAGCTCCTCGCCACCGCGCACACCGACCGCACGCAGCGGGCGCTGGCGGCCGCCGACACCGGAGTGGGCGGGCTGCTCGGCACGCTGCATCCGGAGATCCACTGGGACTCCCCGGTGCTGTCCGTGCCGTGCGCCCTTTCCGCCGAGCTGGAGCTGAAGGGCCGCGGCATGGTGCTCGTACCGACCTTCTTCTGGCCCCGGCCCCTGGTGCTGAGCGACAACGCGGACCCCGAGCGGCCGCTGGTCCTGCGCTACCCCATCGCCCGCGATCTCGCCGCCTACCAGGCCGTCTGGTCGGCGGCCGCTCCGGCCGAGCCGGACGGCGCCCTCGCCGCACTGTTGGGCGCCACCCGCGCACGGACGCTGCACGCCGCGGCGAGCCCGGCCGGGACCGCCGAACTCGCCCGCCGCACGCGGACCTCGCCCGCCACCGCGAGCCACCACGCCACGGTCCTGCGCTCCGCCGGGCTGCTCACGACGGAGCGGGACGGGTCCGGCGTCCGCCATGCGCTCACGCCGATGGGACGGGCGCTGCTCCACGGGCACGCCCGCACCGGCCACGGCGGACCGCCGGACTCCTCAGCCCAGTGCCACGGCGACGAGCGCGGCGGTGACGGTGATCGCCGCGCAGGTCACCAGTAAGGGCCGTCCCGTCGTGAGCACCCAGCCGATACCGCCGCAGCAGGCGCTGTCCGCCGCCGGGTCCTCCCGTAAGGCCGGGGGCTCAGCTGCTGCCGCGCGCAGGAGGGCGCACTGGGCGCACTCCTCCGTACCGTGGAGGGAGGAGTCGGAGTCGATCCAGTACGCGCCGTTGAGCTCTGCGAATGAAACATCCGGGGACACGACTGGACGCGTAGATGCTGCTTCCATGACCGCCAAACGGGCGGCCGGCGGCGGAAGCAACGGTGATCACCGCATCCGAGACCGGATCGTCACTTCTGCGCCCGCTCCCGCGCCTGCTCCCGCTCCTGTGCCCGGGCGCTGCCGGGCCTCCGACCGGCGCGGCAGCGCGCGGGAGCCCCGCCGGCCCTGCTAAGACACCCTGCGACGGATACCCCCGCTCCGAGGAGTCACGACATGGCACAGGTGCGCGCCGGCGGTGTGAACCTCTTCTACGAAAGGACCGGTACGGGCGATCCGCTCGTGCTGGTGCACGGTTCCTGGACCGATCACCGGGTCTGGCAGCCCGCGATCGACTCCGACATGAAGGCCGCTTTCGCCGTGGTGGCGTACGACCGCCGGGGGCACGGCGGGAGCGATGCGCCGCCGGGCCAGGGCACGCGGCGGCAGGACGAGGACGACCTGGCGGCGCTGATCGAGGGGCTGGGCGATGCCCCGGCACACGTGGCCGGCAATTCGTTCGGGGCGTCGGTGGTGCTCGGGCTGGCCGCGCGCCGGCCCGGGCTGTTCCGGAGCATCACCGTCCACGAGCCGCCGCTCGTCGGAGTCGTCGCGAACGACCCGGCGGTGCTGGCGCAGCTGCAGCCGACGATGACCTCCGTCGACGCCGTCCTGGACCACCTGCGCAAGGGCGAGGACGGGCCGGGCGCCCGGCTGTTCGTGGAGGAGGTCGCGATGGGGCCCGGCATGTGGGACAAGCTCCCGCAGGACATGCGGGAGGCGTTCGTGGCGCACGCCCAGACCTGGCTGGACGAGCAGTCCGACCCGCAGTGGGCCGCGCTGGACCTCGACGGGCTCTCCGCGTGCACCGTGCCGGTGATGCTCAGCGGGGGGACGGAGAGCCCGGGGTGGTTCGCGGCCGTGCTCGACCGGCTGGCCGAGACCCTGCCGCAGGCGCGGCTCACCACCTTTGAGGGCGCCGGTCACATGCCGCATGTGACACATCCTCAGGACTACGTGGCCGCCCTGACCCGCTTCATCCGGGAGGCCTGACGGCCGGGCAGGGAGCGGATCACTGCCCGGCGCGCGTCGTTCAGGCGGCCTGGAGGGCCGCCGCGCCGAAGGACACGTCGAAGCGGTCGCACCAGATGGTGACGCTGGAGTAGTCGGCGAGGTTCACGTCGGCCGGGATCTCGTAGTTCTGGTCGCCCTTGTTTCCCTTGAGCTTGCCCAGGCTCACGTACTTGCCGTCGTCGAAGACGAACCAGCCGTCCGCGCCCTCCTTCACGGGCGCGTCGGTCAGCCACACGCGCAGGTCGGGGCCGCTGCTGGTGTCGAGGCCTTCGAGGCGGAGCGTGCGCGAGCCGTCGGGCAGCCTGATGAGCTTCACCGTGCCGGTGGTGCTGTGCTCGTGGCTGATCAGCGAGCCCCGGGCGAGGGTCTGCGGTCCCGCCGCCGGGGCGGCTCCCGGCCGCGAGGAGCCGGGCGCCGGCGCGGTGGAGGCGGTGGAGGCGGTGGGAAGCGCCTCGTTGACGGTCGAGTTCTGCCAGAGCTTCCACGGCTGGGCCCAGTACAGCCCGGTGCCCAGCACCAGGGTCGCCGCGATCAGTGCCCCGGCCAGCAGCGGGCGGCGCCGAGGCCTCCCCGTACCCGTCCGCGACACCGCGCCCGTCCCCGACACCGCGCCCGTCGTCGTCCCCGTCATGGCAGCCCCTCTTCGTCGTTCCGTTCCCTCACATTCAATGCGGGCGGGGATCCGGGAGCCAGGATCCGCGGATGACGAAAGTCTTACGTCGACCGACGGGGTGACAGACTGCTTCCTTGATCGCGGGGGCATCAGGCTTCCGTGCACGGTGAATTGGAAGCGTAGTGCGCAAGGGGAAGTGGGCGGCCGTGGCTGCCGGAGTGGTGCTGCTGGTCTCGGGATGCGGCGCCGGGGGCGGTACGGACAAGGGCAAGGACGGGGAGGCGCCGTCGGCCGCGGCGTCGGCTCCGGCGGCGGGCGCGGGCACGTCCGGCGGATCGCCGGACGCCGCCGCGGTGAAGAAGGAGATCGAGGCCGCGGCCACGTCGGCCGGTTTCGCGGAGAAGACCGGCGACGACGTACCGGCGGAGCTGAAGTCCTGCATGGTCTCCTGGACCGCGGACGGCAAGAAGGCCGCCGACTCCAGGAAGTCCTACGACGCCACGGTCGCCGCCCTGGCCAAGGGGGGCTGGAAGGAGACCCGGAGCGTCGACCAGCCGGCGACGGTCGTCAAGTCGCTGGACAAGAGCGGTTGGAGCGTGAAGGCGAGCCACCAGGGCAAGGCGGGCGCCCTGCTGATCGTCTCGTTCATCGCCACGGAAACCGGCCCGATATGCGCGAAGGCCTTCCAGGAGGACCTCGCGAAGAACAAGCAGTAGTTTCCCCCTGCCCAGTGGGGTGTCCCCGGACACCCCACCGGGCGGGCGTGTGCTGCGGCAGGTCGTGGCCGTGCTCGCGTACCGGAAGCGCTCACGCGCTCGCCCACCGTTCCGTGGTCATTAACCCTCCCCGATCCGTTCCTTAAGGCGGCCTCAAGAACGTGGGAGCGGGGCCCGAACCGCACATTCGTCCGTTTTGTGGTCGCTAGCGTGCTGCTCGAACCTCATCCCCCGAGCACAGAGGCAGGTCCTCATGGCTGGCCATTCCCATCGCCGTACGACGAGCGCCAAGACGAAGGCGGCCGCGGCGCTGGCCGTCGCGGCGGCCGTCGGGGGCACCGCCCTGGCGCTGACCGGTACCGCACAGGCGGCGTCCGTCGGCGCGACCTTCACCAAGGCGAGCAGCTGGACCACCGGCTACACCGGGCAGTACGTCGTCACCAACCTCAGCGGCGGAACCCTCAAGGACTGGACCCTCGAGTTCGACCTGCCCGCCGGCACCTCCGTCGCCTCCCTCTGGAACGGCGAACACACCGTCAACGGGCAGCACGTGACGGTCAAGCCACCCCGGTGGGACACGGCCGGGCTCGCCGCCGGCGCCTCCGTCACCATCGGGTTCGTGACCAACGCCGGCGGGAACGCGGGCAGTCCCACGGGGTGTCTCATCAACAAGGAGAAGTGCTCCCCGGCCACCGGGCCGACGCCCAGCCCCAGCGGCCGGCCCACCACCGCGCCGACGGCTTCCGCCTCGCCCACCGTCGAGCCGACGACCGCACCCACGGCGACGGCAACGTCGAAGCCGACCCCGACCGTTGCCCCGACCGTGCCCCCGGGCGGCGGCAGCGCCACCTCGGCCGGATTCGCGCCGTACGTGGACACCTCGCTCTACCCGGCCTTCGACCTGCTGGGCACCGCCGACCAGACGGGGGTGAAGGAGTTCAACCTGGCCTTCATCACCTCCGGCGGCGGCTGCTCCCCGCTGTGGGGCGGGGTGACGGCCCTCGGGGACGACCGGGTCGCCTCGCAGATCTCCGCCCTGCGGGCCAAGGGCGGGGACGTCCGCGTGTCGTTCGGCGGTGCGGCCGGCTCCGAGCTGGGCCTGGCGTGCGCCTCCCCCGCCGAACTCGCCGCCGCGTACGGGAAGGTGGTGGACACCTACCGGCTGACCAAGGTGGACTTCGACATCGAGGGCGCGGCCCTGCCCGACACGGCGGCGAACACCCGGCGCGCGCAGGCCATCGCGCAACTGCAGAAGTCGCATCCCGGACTCGACGTCTCGTTCACCCTGCCCGTGATGCCGGAGGGGCTCACGCAGCCGGGCGTCGACCTGATCGCCAATGCCAAGCGGAACGGGGTGGCGGTGTCCGCCGTCAACATCATGGCGATGGACTACGGCCCGGCGTACAGCGGCGACATGGGCGGCTACGCCATCCAGGCGGCCACCGCGACGCAGGCGCAGATCAAGGGCGTCCTGGGCCTGGGCGACGCGGCCGCGTGGAAGGCGGTGGCCGTGACGCCGATGATCGGGGTCAACGACGTCTCCAGCGAGATCTTCACGGTGGACGACGCCAAGCAGCTCGTGGACTTCGCCCGCTCCAAGGGCCTCGGCTGGCTGGCGATGTGGTCGGGCGCCCGTGACAAGCAGTGCCCGGGCGGCGCGAAGAACTCCGCCGACGCGACGTGCTCGTCCATAGTCCAGGAACCGCTGGCCTTCACGAAGGCCTTCGCCACCCGCGGGTAGGACGGCGGCCTCGGCCAACCGCGGCATCCGGGTGGATCGTGATGCCACCGGGCCCTCACCTGGCGGCCGCATCCGGGGCGCTCTACGAGGTCACCACCGTGAAGAGGGCGCCGTCCGGGTCGGCCAGGGTGATCCGGCGGCCCGTGGGCGTGGTGTGTACGGGCGAGACGGCGCGGCCGCCGAGGCGGGTGGCGGTCTCCACGGCGGCTTCGAGGTCCGGCACGTCGAAGTGGACGTGCCAGCGCGGCCGTACCTGCGGGTCCGGGGCCTCTTCGACGGCTCCGCCGCTGATCACGGCGACGGTGTCGCGGCCGCGGCGGACGACGACGTGGTCCTGCTCGTACGAGACGTCGCAGCACCCGGAGCGATCGCAGGCCCAGTCGAGGACCTCGCCGTAGAACACGGCCGCCGCGAAGGCGTCCCGGGTGCGCAGTTCCAGCCATGCGGCGGCGCCTCCGGGGTGCGCCGTCCAGTCCGGGATCACCTCGCCCTGCCAGAACCCGAAGACCGCGCCGTCGGGGTCGGCGGCGAGCGCGGCCCGGCCGGTCCCGAAGGCGAGCGGGCCCACCGCCATCGTGGCACCGCGCTCGCGCACCCGGGCGGCGGTGACGTCCGCGTCGTCGACGGCGAAGTACGGGGTCCACGCCACCGGGATCCCCAGGCGCCGGGCCAGCCCGCCGATGCCGGCGACCGGCGCCCCGTCGCGCATCGCGACGGAGAACCCCTCGCCGAGGCGGGTGGGGCGGAACCCCCAGCCCAGCACGGCGCCGTAGAACCGCTGCGCGGCGTCGAGGTCGCCGGTCATCAGGCTGACCCAGCACGGCGCCCCGAACACCTCATGGCTTGACGTCGACACCGGCTCCGACCTCCCTCGACCTCCCCCCGATCCACCCTAGCCCCGGGTCGCGCGGCCGGCTCCGAGGCCGGGCCGCTCGGGTCCGAAGACGGCGTAGGCCGTACGGGGTAGGGGCGCGGCCGGGGGGAACCGGCGGGAAGCCGGGGTGAAGCCGCCTCGCGTACGGTGGTGCCGTCTTGATCCGTGTGACGCGTGTTGCCGCCGAGTCCGGGAAGGCGGGCACGTATGCCCGAAGTCATCGTCACCGTAAGAACCCTCGTCAGCCGCCGCCGGGAGCCCGTCGTCGTACAGGCCGTCCGGTCGACGGCGGCGGCCGTCGTGTCCTACGTCGTTGCGCTCTGGCTGAGCAGCGAGCCGGCGCCGCTGACCGCACCCCTGACGGCGCTGCTCGTCGTCCAGGTCACCCTCTACACCACCCTCACCACCGGCATCCGCCGGGTGAACTCGGTCGTCGCGGGAGTCCTCGTCGCCATCGGGTTCAGCGCCCTCGTCGGCCTCACCTGGTGGAGCCTGGGGCTGGTCATCCTCACCTCGCTCGTCGTGGGCCACATCGTTCGGGTGGACGAGTTCGTCCCCGAGGTGGCGATCAGCGCGATGCTGGTGCTCGGCGTGACGCAGGTGGCGGCCACCGCCTGGGACCGGGTTCTGGAAACGCTGATCGGGGCGGTCGTGGGGCTCCTGTTCAACGTCTTCCTCGCACCGCCCGTATGGGTGGCGCCGGCGAGCGAGGCGATCACCTCGCTCGCCGGCCGCATGCGCGACCTGCTGGCCCACCTCGGCGACGAGCTGGCGGAGCACACCCCGGTGGAGAAGGCGGCCGCCCGGCTGCACGAGGCCCGGCGGCTGGACAACGACATCGCGGGCGTGGACGCGGCGCTGCGGCAGGCCGAGGACAGCCTGCGGCTCAATCCCCGGGTGAAGGAAGGGCTCCTCTTCCGCCTCGTGCTCCGCACGGGACTGGACACCCTGGAGATCTGCGCCGTGGTCCTGCGCGTCTGCTGCCGCACGCTGACCGACCTCGCCAAGACGCGTACGGACGGCGCCCTCTTCCCGGACCACCTCGCGGAGGCGCTGCGGGAGCTGTTCGCGCACATGGCGAGCGCCGTCGAGAACTTCGCCGTACTGATCACCGCGCAGATCAGCGCGAGCGCCGAGGAGGCGGAGGCCCGGCTGACGCAGGAGCTCGCGGCGGCGCGCGTCAGCCGCGAGCGGGCCGCGCGGCTCCTCCAGGAGGAGGCGCGGGCGAGGCCCGGGACGTGGCAGTTGTACGGGGCGCTGCTCGCGGAAGCCGACCGGGTACTGGACGAACTGGGCGTGGAGAAGCGCTCCGAACGGCTCGTGGAGGAGCTCGACCGGCACTCGCGCGCACAGCGGGCCCGGCGCCCGCGGTTCAGCCGGCTGTGGCGCGGCCGCTCGGCCGCGGACCGGTAGGACGCGGGCCGGCCGGGCGCCGCGCCGCGGCTCCGGTCAGGTCAGGTCAGGTCAGGTCAGCACCAGCGGACCGGCGTGTAGTTGTGCACGAAGCGGGCCGAGACCCAGCCGGGCTCGCCGTGCAGCCGGTACCAGATGTTGTTGCCCTCCACCGAGGAGCCCTTGGCCTGGCAGGACAGTTGCACCTTCTCGAACGGGTCCAGCGAGCCGAGCACCTTGGCCGACGTCGTCGGCCGGGCCCGCACGTAGAGGGACACGCGGCTGACGACGACGCCCTGCACGTGCGCGGCGGCGGCCTCGGCGAGCGTGGCCGCGTGCGGTGCCGGGTGCGCCGCGCCCGCTTGCGCGGCGGCCGCCGGCACCCCTGGGAGCAACAGCCCCAGGCCGAGGCCCATCGCGGCCATCGCGATCACCGTCCGCTGGTTCATCCGCTGCCCCATGCGCTGACTCCCGTTCCCTGGTGGACGTCTCGGGCCCGCCGGTCACGGCCAGCCTGCGTCGACCTTGCCCCGGGGGACAGCGCCCGGTCCGGCGGCGTGCCGCCCGCTCGCTCGTATGGCGCAGCGGTTGGCCGCCGGTGGGTGGGGGTCGCCGTCAGTAATAGTGCTTGCGACCTCCCACCGCGTGCCCGACAGCGCCGAGGACCCAAAGAATCAGGCCGATGACGACCAGGATCAGGCCGATCGTCCACAGAATCGAGATTCCGAAGACGAACCCTAGGATCAGCAGGATCACTCCGAGGACAATCACGACTACCTCCAAGCGCCCCGGCACCTCTGCGCACCGGGACACCCTGCGTGTACCATCCACGCCGCGTTTCATGCCTGGAGGACGCCCTCGAATCAGTCGGCCTCCGAGTAGCTGAAGTCGCCCATCGTCCAGGCGCTGACGTCCTTGATCGCGATCCGGTACATCCCGCCGGTCTCGGGGATCCCCACGGTGCCCTGGAGGATCCGGGCGACGTGGAAGTGCAGGTAGGAGGGTGGCGGTGGTGTGCTGCGCGCGGATTCGCCGTCCTCGGCGTCCATGAACAGGCTCGCGAACGTACCGAGCCGGTCCGAGTCCGCCAGGACCTCGGCCACGCGCCGGCGCCACGCGCTCTCGGGAGCGAGGCGGCCGGTGATGACGGCGCCGTGCACCAGGACGGTCAACGACATCTGATTGGTCTGCTGCGACTCCACGGCGGCAGCGATGGCGACGAGCAGGTCGTCAGGCTTCGACATGGGCAGGAATGCTACAAGCATCCGGCCCCGAAGCCGGGCGTGTTCACCCTTGTGCCGAGGAGGCGGAGCTTCAGGTGGCGAAACCGATGTGCACGTGGTCGTGGTGCGTGGCGTCGGAGAAGAACTGGTTCGGCCGGGTTCCACCCGAAAGCCGGACGGGGCCGCCGACGTTGTACGAGCCCGCGGCCGCTGCGGCGCGCATGAACGCGGTCACGAGGCTCCGCGGTGTCGCGGGGTCCACGACGGGATGTCCGTCGACGGCCCAGACGTCGAAGGCCCGGCCGACCGGGTGGTCGCTCGGCCGGCTGGTGCCGAACACGTTCAGCGGGTGTCCCGACCGGACCACGCTGACCGACATCCGGTAGGTCTGCGCGAGCCGGAGCATCGCGCGCAGCACGCTCTCGTGCACCGCCCCGCTGCGGACGTCGGCGGCCGAGTCGGGCGGCAGGTCGATCCGGGGCTGAGCGAGCACGGCCCGCGCCGAGGCGCCGAGGGGTGCCGCGGGTCCCGGGCGCCCGGGGTGCAGCGCGGTGACGGCCCAGCCCGCGGGGGTGCGGTGGAGGCGTACGTCGATCGTGGTTCCGCCCTCGCGGACGGCGGAGCCCGTGCGGGTGGACTGGGCGCTGGGGACCAGGACGCTCGCCGTGTCGGGCAGGAGGCCGCCGTACTGGGCGTCGATCACGCGGACGACCGCCTGGTCCGCGGCGGGCGTCAGCGGCCCCGCCTCGGCCGCGAGCTTGGCGGCCAGTGGCGCGGGGATGCCCAGCGCCGCGGCCCGGGCCGTGGCGTTGCGCGGGCCGCCCCGGCCCGCCGGCCAGGTCCCGAGCGCCTCGACGAGCCGTACGGCGGCGAGTTTGGCCGCGGGCTCGATCTCGCCCGGCCCCGGCCGCCACGGAACCGCGGCAGGAAGTCGCGCCGGGGGCGCCGATGGGGAGGCGGGCGCGGCCCCGGCGGGCGTACGTACGCCTGCGGCGGGCGGGGTCGCGGCCGACGGCCCCGTACCCCGCGCGCAACCGGCGGCAGCGGCGCACCAGGCAGCCGTGCCCAGCAGCAGTGAACGGCGCCCGACACCACCGGACGCGGTCGCGTGCGGCGCGGGACGCAGGGCCATGGCCGGCTCCTCGGACTTCCGGGACGGGACGGGATGGCACGGGACGGGGCGCGACGGCCGTGTCCGCCGACCGCCAGGGCAACTTCGCACTCCCCCGCCGGTTCCGGCCCGTTCGCCTTGGCCCTCCGCGGTCTTCTCCCTCGTACGGGTGACCCGCGTCCGGCATCTGCGCGCCCACGTGCTCCGGCACCGTCGGGAGCTTCCCGAGCGCCCTCACGGCGCCGGGCGGCTCCCTTGCACGACGCGCGTGGTTACCGTCCCAGGGAGGACGTGTCCTCGGCGAGCAGGGAGAGCAGGCCCGCGACCTCGTGGCCGGCTTCCGCAGGGTGCCGGAACATCGCCCCTTCCGCGATTTCGTAGCGGTTGCGCCTGCCGTCGCGCGAGCGGGACAGGTAGCCGTCCGTTTCGAGGTCGGCGACGATCGCCTGGACCGTTCGCTCGGTGAGTCCGCAGGTGACCGCGACATCGCGCAGCCGGACCCCGGGGTCGCGGGAGATCGCCACAAGGACCCGCGCGTGGTTGGTCAGGAAGGTCCACGACGGGCGGCGCTCTGAGCTGCGTTCCATGCGTCCATCATGCGCCGGTCCATTCGTGTGAGACAAGTCGCGTAAGGCAGATCGCGTGAAGCGAAGCGCGTAATACAAGACACGTAAGACAAGACACGAAATAGATTTCCAGTAATCCTTGACGCATGACCCGGCGCGGCGCACGATCGAGATGACAGCGATCCGACTGGGCCAAGGGAGTCGGGAGATGTCTCCAGCTCGGGAACCGATGACGACGACATGGTGGCCGGACGACATACGGTCGACCGTCCGTGTGGAACCGGACGGCACGGGCGGCGCACTCGTCGTCCTCGCCGGAGAAATCGATCAGGACTGCGCCTCGGAGCTCCGGGCCGTTCTGGTCTCCGCCCTGAGCGCCTATCCCGAAGGACTGGTGCTCGACCTGGCCGACGTCACCTTCTGCGACTGCGCGTGCCTGAACGTCCTCCTGCGCACCCGGCTGGAGGCGGGCGCCGATCGCGTCCACCGCGTGCCGCGCTTCAGTGTCCGCAACGTCAGTCCCCGGGTATCGCGGCTGCTCGAGTTGACGGGCACCCTCGCGTACTTCCCGAACGGCTCCGGCCCCGGCTCCGCCCCCGGCTAGGCCCAGTGCCCCCGCCGCGCCTGCGGCGCCCCGCCGAGGGACGAGCGCATCGCGCGGGCCGGAACCGGGGCCGCCACCTCGAACCAGACGGTCTTCCCGCCGGCCCGCGGCATCACTCCCCAGCGTCTGGCCAGCAGGTTCATCACCATCAGGCCGTATCCGCCGGGCAGCCCCAGCACGGTCGGGGTCCGCAGCCGCGGCATCGTGCGGCTGGCGTCGCTGACCTCGATCCGCAGGTTTCCCACCCGCCGGAGCGCGGCGTCCGGGCCGGAGGGGCAGAGTCTCAGTACGAGCTCCGTGGGGCCTCCCCCGTGCCTGACCGCGTTGGTCACCGCCTCGGAGACCAGCAGCAGGACGTCCTCCACGACCGCGTGCCGCTCCTCGTCCGTGAGCCCGCCGAGGTGTGCCGGTTCGGGCCAGGCCCAGTCCTCGATCGCGCTGCGGCAGAAGGCACGGCAGCGCCCCACCACCGTGGCGGCGCCGTACAGGCCGAGCCGCCTCGTCCGGGCACCTGATCCCATCGGCTCGTTCATGCATGGCCCCTACCCCGCGTGCCGGAGTGAAACCTGTAGCGCGGTGGGCACACGGCCGATGAGTCGCCCACGAGCCGTCGTGGACCGGCCGACGCTCCTGCCTGACCGGTGCATGACCGGGCCGAGGTGTGGGGCGGGGACGGCTGGGCAGGCGCCCGCGTGGAAGCGATCGAGCGGAACGGAGCGAGACGCCATGACCCATCCGTGGATCTACCGTGAGACATCGGGACGCCTGGCGGGGACCGACCTGACCGGTTACAAGGTCGAGGCGCGGGACGGCTCCATCGGCAAGGTCGACAAGCACTCGGACGAAGCCGCCGCGTCCTACCTCGTGGTCGACACCGGCCCGTGGATCTTCGGCAAGCACGTACTGCTGCCGGCGGGCACCGTCAGCCTCATCGACATGGACGAGCGCAGGATCCACGTCGACCTCACCAAGGAGCAGATCAAGTCCGCCCCTGAGTTCGACCAGGAGAAGCACCTCGGGGACCCCGAGTACCACAGCGCCCTGAGCGGCTACTACAGGGGCATGTCGCACCGGGCCTGAGCCCCTGAACCCTAGGCGTTGCCGGGCTCGGCCGCGTGCCAGACCGTCTTCGCGTTGCAGAACTCGCGGATGCCGTGGCCCGACAGCTCGCGCCCGTAACCCGAGCGCTTCACACCGCCGAAGGGCAGGGCAGGGTGGGAGGCGGTCATGCCGTTGAAGAAGACGCCGCCGGCCTCGATGTCCCGTACGAAGCGGTCCTGTTCCGCCTCGTCGCGGGTCCAGACGTTCGAACTCAGGCCGAAGGGAGTGTCGTTGGCGAGATCCACCGCCTCGTCCAGGTCCCGTACCCGGTACACGGTGGCCACCGGGCCGAACGCCTCCTCGCGGTGGATGCGCATCTCGGGAGTGATCCCGGTGAGGACGGTCGGCTCGAAGAACCAGCCCCGTGCCAGGCCGTCCGGCAGGCCGGTCGGCCGCTGCCCGCCGCACAGGGCCGTCGCCCCGCGGCGTACGGCGTCCTCGACGAGCGCCTCGACGTCGGCGCGCCCCTGTTCGGTGGCGAGCGGACCGACGTCCGTGGTCTCGGACAGCGGGTCTCCGACGGTCAGCGCGGCCATCCGGGCCGTGAAGGCGCGGGTGAACTCCTCGTGGACGTCGGCGTGGACGAGGAACCGCTTGGCCGCGATGCAGGACTGGCCGTTGTTCTGCACCCGGGCCGTGACGGCGACCGCCGCGGCCCGTTCGACGTCGGCCGACGGCATCACCACGAACGGGTCGCTGCCGCCCAGCTCCAGGACGGTCTTCTTCACCTCGTCGCCGGCGACCGCCGCGACGGCGCGGCCGGCCGGCTCGCTGCCGGTGAGCGTCGCCGCCGCGACCCTGGGATCGCGCAGGATGCCCTCGACGGCGCGGGAGGAGACCAGCAGCGTCTGGAACACCCCGCCGGGGAAGCCGGCGCGCCGGAAGAGGTCGCCGAGGTAGAGCGCCGTCTGCGGCACGTTCGACGCGTGCTTGAGCAGCCCCGCGTTGCCCGCCATCAGAGCGGGCGCCGCGAAGCGGACCACCTGCCAGAGGGGGAAGTTCCACGGCATCACGGCGAGGACCACGCCGAGGGGCCGGTAGTGGACCCGGGCGCGGGAGGCTCCGGCGTCCGCAACGTCGGCCTTCGGGGGGTGCTCGTCGGCGAGCAGTTCCTCGGCGTTGCGCGCGTACCAGCGCATGGCCTTCGCGCACTTCGCCGCCTCGGCCCGGGCGGCGGCCAGCGGCTTGCCCATCTCGATCGTCATCGTGCGGGCGATGTCGTCCTGATCCTGGTCCAGCAGGTCGGCCGCGCGGTCGAGGAGGCGGGCGCGCTCGGAGAACCCCGTCGTGCGGTAGCTCCGGAAGGCCGCGTGGGCGGCCGCCAGGCGCTGCTCGATCTGCTCGGCGTCCAGCTCGTCGAAGGTCTTGAGCGTCTCGCCGTTCGCGGGGTTGACGGTTGCGATGGGCACGTCGGGCCCTCCTCGTCCTCGATGCGTCGAACCGACCGAACCGGACCGTACCGGCCCCGTCATCCCTCCGGCCGGGCAGACCGCGGTGGCGTGTCCGTCCGGGAAGCGGATTCACTCGATCGCCGGGCCGTCGGCCACGGTCGAGTTCTATAAGCCGTTGCTTATATAAGTGAGGGGTGGCATAGTGGCGGGTGTGCACGCCTTTGACGTACTCGGAGACCCCGTCCGGCGCCGGATATTGGAGCTGCTCGCAGCCGGCGAGCAGCCGTCCGGGGCCGTCAGCGAGGTGATCCGGGAAGAGTTCGGGATCTCCCAGCCCGCCGTGTCGCAGCACCTGCGCGTGCTGCGGGAGAGCGGCTTCGCCGTGGTACGGGCGGAAGGGACCCGTCGGTTGTACGCCGTCCAGGCCGAGCCGTTGCGCGAGGTCGACGACTGGCTGGACAGGTTCCGCGGCTTCTGGGAGCAGCGGTTGGACGCGCTGGGCACGGAGCTCGCGCGGGGCCGCCGCGAGCGGCGGGAACAGGAACGAGGAGAGGCGCGATGAGCGACATCGTCGGACAGATCAACGACATCCACCGCGAGGTCGGCCGCCGCGAGGTGGGCGGCGAGGAGGCGCGGACCGTGCTCCTGCGCCGTACGTACCCGGCCGCCGCCGAGGACGTGTGGGACGCCTGTACGAGTCCGGAGCGGCTCGGGCGCTGGTTCCTCCCGGTCAGCGGAGACCTGCGGCCGGGCGGGCGCTACCAGCTGGAGGGGAACGCGGGCGGGGAGATCCTGCGGTGCGAGCCGCCGCGGCTGCTGCGGGTGAGCTGGGTGATGGGCCAGGCGCCCGGGTTCAGCGAGGTGGAGGTACGGCTCACTCCCGAGGGCGCGGAGCGGACCGTCTTCGAGCTCGAACACGTGGCGGTGGTGGAACCGAAGTTCTGGGACCAGTACGGGCCCGGGGCGGTCGGCGTCGGCTGGGACCTCACCGTGCTGGGGCTCGGGATGCACCTGGAGGGCCGTTCCGTGCACCCGTCGGAGGCGGTCGCCTGGATGGCGTCGGACGGTGCCCGGGCCTTCATGACGGGCAGCAGCGAGGCCTGGGGCGAGGCGCACACGGCCTCCGGCGAGTCGGCGGCGGCCGTGGCCGCGTCGGTGCACGCGACGACCGAGTTCTACGTACCCCCGAAGGCGGAGTAGCCCGGAGGCGGAATGGCCCGGAGGCGGAGCAACCGGCTCCGGCGGAGCGACCGGCCCCGGTGGGGCGGCCGCCGGGCCGCCGTCCCGGACTACGCATCCCGGATGCGGCCGGCGCCGGCCAGCAGCGCGCTCAGGGCCAGCAGGACCACGGCGCCCAGAGCGGCCGCCCAGGGCGAGTTCGCGCCCTCCGGCGCCGGGGACACCCGGTGCCGGAGGTCGTAGGCGACGCGGATCTCCCCGCCCGCGGCCGCGAGGCGCCGGTCCTCCGTGAGCTCGTCCGGATACCCGCCGGGGCAGTTCAGTACGTGGCGGTACACGATCCTCTCACCCGGGAGGCCCTCGCCGGCGGAGCTCGTCTTCTGCTCCTGGACATCGCGTACGGCGCACGTGGCGAGCTCCGCGCGCGCCGCCGCCTGATCCGTGGCCGTCACGGTGAGCAGCAGCCCCAGGGCCAGAAAGAGCGCCCCGAAGACGCTCCGGCTCCCGCCGACGCAGGCGAAGTACACCACCGGGGCGCCGACGACCAGGACGGCTCCGCCCGCCAGCGCGACCGTGCCGGACGGCGCCGAGGCACCGGCGTAGCACCAGTGCGCCCAGCCGTAGAGGGCCGCGGCCGCCACGACGGGCACCAACGCGGCGAGCGCCCGCACCCGCGGCTCAGCATCTGACATGAACACCACCCCCTCCCCCGCGGGGACGCCGCAGGGCGTACGGATGGTTTCCGGGTGCGCCCCGTGTCGCGGGCGGCCGCGGCGTGCGCCGGCGCCGCCCGCGACACGGGGCTCGGGTCCGGCGGTTCAGCAGCGGGGGCAGGCGTCGCGGATCACGCGCCAGGTGAACGTGGTGGAGCCCGTGGCGCCGACCGCGTCCTTCGCGGTGACCGTCACGGTGCGGGTGCCGCTACCGCGCAGCACGCCGGAGATCAGCCCGGTCGAGGCATTGATCGTGAGGCCGGTCGGCAGGCTGACCGCCGACCAGGAATACGGGGTCGTGCCGCCGGTGGCGGACATCTGCAGCCGGGCGCCGTCGTACTGGTAGTTGACCTGGTTGCCGGGGAAGGCCACCACCGGGGCGGCGGCCACCGCGGTGGCCGCAGGCGCGGCCGGTTGCGCGGCCGCCACGGCCGACGAGCCGACCGGGGCGGCCAGCACGGCCGCCAAGCCCACGGCCAAGGCCGCCAATCGACGCGGGACACGCTGGTTCGATCTCAACATGACCTCCGAACTCGCTTGGTGGAAAGCTGCGTTCAAGGTGCGATGGGACACGGACGCCGGAATCCTACGCACAGGTGTGCGTTTCCACCAGAACGGCGCAGAGGGCGTTCCCGCGCGACGCGCACCCCGCCGTGGTGCGCGGCCGTTCAGGGCCGGTTCAGGGCGGCGTCCAGCGCGGTCAGCAGCTGTTCGATGTCGGCGCCGGTGGTGTGGAGGTGGGGGCTGATGCGGATGGCCGAGCCGCGGGCCCCGACGAACACGTCCGCCTCCTCCAGCGCCGCCACCACGCGCCGCTGGAGCCCGTCGGGGACCGTGATGCCGAGCATGTGCGGGCCGCGCGGCGCCGGGACGGGCAGCCCCCGCTCCCGCGCCGCCGAGGCGATACGGGCCGTGGTGGCCGCCAGGGTGACGGCGACCCGGGGGACGGTCCAGGCCGACAGCTGCTCCAGGGCGGCGAGCGCCATGGGGGTGAGTTCGAAGGCGGTGCGCGCGCCCACGTCGAAGCGGCGGGCTCCGGGCTGGTATTCGGTGCGGTACTCGACGAGCCGCCCGAAGTCGTCGGAGTCCTTGCGCACGATCCAGTTCTCCTCCAGCGGCCGCCCCTCCTGACGGTCCGGAGCCACGTACAGGTAGCCGAGCCCGAAGGGGCCCAGCAGCCACTTGTAGCCGACGCAGACGAGGAAGTCGGGCCGCAGCGTGCGCATGTCGATCGGGATCGCCCCGGCGGACTGGCTGGCGTCGATGACCAGGGCGGCGCCGGCGGCCCGGGTGGCTTCGGCGATCCGGTCCAGGTCGAGCAGGGCGCCGTCGGTCCAGTGCACCCGGGGCACCGAGACCACGGCCACGGTGTCGTCGAGGGCGTCCAGTACGGCCTCGGTCCAGGTCTGGCCGGGCTCGCGCCGGACGGTGAGCATCGAGGCGCCCGTACGCTCGGCGAACCGCCACCAGGTGTAGATCCCGGACGGGTACTCGCCGTCGAGGACCAGGACCCGGCTGCCGGCCCGCGCCGTCAGGTTGGCGGCGGCCACCGCGAAGCCGTAGCTGGTCGCCGGTACGAGGGCGATGTCATCGGCGGTGCCCCCGATGAGGTCCGCGAACAGCCTGCGGCGCTCCTCGGCCCCGCTGAACCAGTCGGGGCCCAGGAGCCGCCAGGGCTGGGCGCGTTTGAGCAGGGCGGCCTCGCCCGCGACGAGGCCGGTCCGCAGCGTCGGTGCCACGCTGGCGGTGTTGAAGTAGGCGATGCCGTCGGGGATGTCGAACAGCTCGCGGGCGTTGGGGAGCGGCTCGCTGCCGACGGGCGAGGTCATGGGGTCCCTTTCGTGTCGTCCGAGGGCCGGGGCCCACCACACTGCCCGGCTCCCGGGGCCGGAAACATCAGCCGCCCCGGTGGAACACCGCACTCGCCCCCATTGGCCGACCGTCGCCGTCGGAGTGCCGGACGGGCGCGCCGCGACCGCCGGCCGGCCCGCCGGGCCGATAGTGGGGAGCTGTGAACAACGCGTCAGAGGGACATGCGGAAGACGGACACGAGGAAGAGGGCGGCGCCTGGGCCGGGCCTGCCGGGGCAGAGGCGTTCGCGGCGGTGGAGGCGGCCACGGACTGGCTGCTCGGCTATCCGTTCGTGTTCGAGACCCTGTCCCGCCGGATCGGCGCGGACGAGGTGCTCGTGGACTACGGCTGCGGACCCGGCCGGGTCGCCGACCGGGCGGCGCGGGTGCTGGGCGCGCGGGTGCTGGGCGTGGACACGTCCGCCGAGATGCTGGCGCTGGCCCGCAGCACGGCGACGGCGGTGGCGGAGTTCCACCTGGTCAGGGACGGCCGGGTGACGGGCCTGCCCGACGGGTGCGCGGACGCGGTGATGTGCAACCACGTCCTGGCCTCGCTGCCGACCGAGGACGCCCTGCTCGGGGTGTTCGCCGAGATCCGCCGCCTGCTGCGGCCCGGAGCCCCGCTCGTCCTGCTGTCCACCGACCCCATGTGCACGGAGTTGGAGTACGCCTCGCTGCGCGTGGGCGCCGCGGGGGCCTCGTACCGGCCGGGCGAGGAGATGCCGCTGCGGTTGCGGCGCACGGACGGGAGCTGGCAGGAGGTGCGCAACCACGCCTGGCCCGTCGACCGGCTGCCGGTCCTCCTCGAGAGCGGCCGCTTCCGTGCGGTCACCCAGCGCCGGCCCACGGTGGACGAGGCGCTGGCCCTCGCCGACCCGGGTCTCCTGGACCGCTATCCGTGGACGGCGGAGCGGGCCGAACCGCCGCTCGTGATCACCTCGGCCCTCGCCGCCTGAGCCTCCCGGAGACCATCGTGTTCCCCTTTCCCGTCCGTGTCGTCCGTTGGGAAACCTCGGTCCTGGCCGTGCTCGGCCTGTTGGGCGCGCTCGTCGCGGGCGCGCCGGCCGCGGCCCCCTCACCCCGGGCTCCGCACGTACCGGCGGTGACCGCCGTCCCCGCGGCCGCGGGGAGCGCCACGGCCCTGTCCGGGTACGCCATCCGCTCGACGGCCGAGGTCTCCGACGCGGCGGCCCTCGTCTCCGCCCCGGGCTACCGGACGACCGGCTGGCACCCGGCGGGGCCCCGCTCCACCGTGCTGGCCGCCCTGGTCGCGGACGGCACGCATCCCGACCCGTTCTACTCGACCAGCCAACAGCGCATCCCGGCCGCCGATTTCACCGTGCCGTGGTGGTTCCGCGCCGAGTTCACCGTGGCCGACACCGCCGCGCGCACGTACCTGGACTTCAGCGGGGTCGTCTCCGCGGCGGACGTGTTCGTCAACGGGAAACAGGTGGCCACGGCGTCCGCCGTCGCCGGCGCGTACACGCACCACGAGCTCGACGTCACCGAACTGGTGCGGGCCGGCGCCAACGCGGTGGCCTTCCGGATCAAGCCGAACGATCCGCGCAAGAACCTCACCATGGGCTGGCTCGACTGGTTGCAGCCGCCCCCGGACCAGAACATGGGCATCGTCCGCGACGTGCTCGTACGGCGCGGCGGCCCCGTCGCCCTGCGCGACGCGCACGTGCTGACCGGTCTGGCGATGCCGTCTCTGGCCTCCGCGGACCTGACGGTGAAGGCGAAGGTCCGCAACGACTCGGCCGAGGACGTCACCGCCGCGGTGTCCGGCAGCATCGGGTCGGGGATCGCCTTCCGGCGGGAGGTGCCCCTGCGCGCCCACGAGACGAAGACGGTGGCCTTCACCCCGGCCGACACCCCGCAGCTGCACCTCGACCGGCCGCGGGTGTGGTGGCCGGCCGGAATGGGTGCGCAGGAGCTGTACGAGCTCGATCTGGCGGTCACCGTCCCGGTCCCGGGATCGGGAGCCGGCGCCGGTTCCGGTTCCGCCGGCGCCGGTTCCGCCGCCGTCTCGGACCGGGCCCGCCACGGCTTCGGCATCCGCAGCGTCCAGGCGCCGCTCAACAAGGACGGCGCCCGCCAGTACTCCGTCAACGGCCGGCCGCTGCTGATCCGGGGCGCCGGCTGGTCCCCCGACGAGCTGCTGCGCTGGGACCCCGCCTATACAGAGGACAGGCTGGCGTACGCGCGGGACCTCGGCCTCAACACCCTGCGCCTGGAGGGACACCTCGAACAGGACGAGTTCTTCGACCTCGCCGACCGGTACGGGATCCTCACCCTGCCCGGCTGGCAGTGCTGCACCAAATGGGAGGGCGAGGTCAACGGCACCGAGGCCGGAGAGGGCTGGACCGCGGCCGACCACCCCGTCGCCAGGGCCTCCATGGCTGCCGAGGCCGCCCGCCTGCGCGATCACCCCAGCGTCATCTCCTTCCTCATCGGCAGCGATTTCGCCCCGGACGCGGAGATCGAGCGGGGCTACGTCGACGCGCTGAAGGCCGCCGACTGGCCCACCCCGGTGATCCCCGCCGCTGCCGCCAAGTCGGCGCCGCTCACCGGTGCTTCGGGGATGCGGATGCCGGGACCGTACGACTGGGTGCCCCCGGGCTACTGGTACGACAAGCGGGAGGGCGGGGCCACCGGCTTCAACTCCGAGACCAGCGCGGGCCCCGACATCCCCACCCTCGACACCCTGCGCCGCATGATGTCCCCGGCCGAGCTGACCTCCCTCTGGAAGGACCCGGCCGCGCCGCAGTACCACCGCTCGCCCTCTCGCACGTACGCCACGCTCAAGCTGTACGACGATGCGCTGAGCGCCCGGTACGGCGCCCCGCGCAGCCTGGAGGACTACGTCGCCAAGGCGCAGCTCGCCCAGTACGAGAACGTCCGCGCGCAGTACGAGGCCTACGCCCGCAACGCGACCGACGCCTCGAAGCCGTCGACGGGGGTGATCTACTGGATGTTCAACAGCGGCTGGACCTCGCTGCACTGGCAGCTCGTGGACCGCTACCTGGATCAGAACGGCGCCTACTTCGGGGCGAAGAAGGCGAACGAGCCGCTGCACATCCAGTACGCGTACGACGACCGGACGGTGGCCGTCGTCAACCGCCGTACGGTGCCGGTGTCGGGGCTGACGGCGCGGGTCTCCCTCTTCAACACGGACGGGACGCGGAAGTACGACCGGACGGTGACGGGCCTCGCCGTCGGCGGGGACGGCGCGAAGGCCATCGCGCTGACCCTCCCGGCGTCGGTGGACGGGCTGTCGACGACCCATCTCGCGCGGCTGGTCCTGACCGACGCCGACGGGCGCGAGGTGAGCCGCAACGTGTACTGGCTCTCCACGCGCCGGGACGTCCTCGACTACACCGAGAGCGACTGGTGGCACACCCCGACCACGGCCTACGCGGATCTCACCGGGCTGCGGTCGATGGCTCAGGCGGCCGTCTCCGCCACGGCGACGACGAGCGTGAGCGCCGAAGAGCCCTCGACCTCCACGACGGTCGTCACCGTACGGAACACCGGCACCGGGAACACCCCGGCCCTGCTCACCGACCTCCATCTGGTCGACGGCAAGGACACCCCCGTCCTGCCCGTGCGGTGGTCCGACAACCAGATCAGCCTGTGGCCCGGCGAGTCGGCCACCCTGACGGCGACCTACCGCACCGCCGACCTGCACGGCTCAGCACCCAGGATCCGGATCTCGGGATGGAACACCCCGACGGCCACGGTCCCGGCCACCTGACACCGGCCCACCTGCGCGAGGCCTCGGGCCATGGGGCAGGATGGCAGCCCGTTCCGGAATGCGTACACGCGCCCGAACGAGGCTCCACGCACGAGAAACTGACAGGTGACAAGGTGACGACACACCTCATACGACGGCCCGCCGGGCCCGTCGCCGCTCCCCCGGTCCGGCGCCGAGCGGAGGGCCTCCGTTGAACCGGGAACTCCTCCTGCACGACTGGCTGGTGGCCGGGATCGCGGTGGCCGCGGGCGCCCTGGCCGGGCTGCTGCTGCGCGCGCTGCTGCGCTGGCTGGGCCGGCACGCCGAGCGGACGCGGTGGACCGGCGACGACATCATCGTCGACGCGCTGCGCACCCTCGCCCCGTGGGCGGCCGTCATCGCCGGCGCCGCGGTGGCCGCTTCCACCCTGCCGCTCACCGCGCGGGTCCTGGGGTTCGTGAACCAGTCCCTGACCGCCGTGCTCATCCTCATCGCCACGCTCAGCGCGGCCCGGGTCATCGCGGGTCTGGTCCAGTCGGTGGCGGGGGCCCGGACGGGCGTCGCCGGATCGGCGTCCATCTTCGTCAACATCACGCGGATCGTCGTCCTCGTGATGGGTGTGCTCGTCGCGCTCGAAACCGTGGGCGTGTCCATCGCACCGCTGGTCACCGCCCTCGGGGTGGGCGGTCTGGCGGTGGCCCTGGCCTTGCAGGACACCCTCGCCAACCTCTTCGCGGGCGTCCACATCCTCGCCTCGAAGACCGTGCAGCCCGGTGACTACATCCGCCTCAGCAGCAGTGAGGAGGGGTACGTCGTCGACATCAACTGGCGCAACACCGTGGTCCGCAACCTGTCGAACAACCTGGTGATCATCCCCAACGGGCGCCTCGCGCGGACGAACATGACCAACTTCACCCAGCCCGAACAGCAGTTGTCGATCCTGGTCCAGGTGGGCGTGGGCTACGAGAGCGATCTGGAGCACGTGGAGCGGGTGACGCTCGACGTGGTCGACAGCGTGATGGCCGACATCAACGGCGCGGTCCCCGACCACGAGGGCAAGGTCCGGTTCCACACCTTCGCCGATTCCAGGATCAACTTCACGGTGATCCTGGGCGTCGGCGAGTTCAGCGACCAGTACCGGATCAAGCACGAGTTCATCAAGCGCCTGCACGAGCGGTTCCGGACGGAGGGCATCTCGATCCCCGCGCCCACCCGGACGGTCCAGCTCCACCAGGACGGGCTCCAGGCGTCGGCGCTGCCCCCGGTCCCGCACCAGCGCGAGGCCCCGCCCCGTTCGCCCGCCACCACCGGCTGAGCCGAACCCCTACCGGTGGTACAGCTCCTCGGCGCGGGCCAGGTCGACGGCGCCGTCCTGTGGCAGGTGGAGGAAGTGCTCCACCTGCCACGCCTGCGCCCGGTCGGCCTGGCGGTTGGCGGTGGCCACCCACGGCGGGTACACGCGGAAACCCCTCTTCCCGCCGGAACCGTCCACCGATACGACGCCGTACCGGCGGAGCGCGTCCACCGGGAAGACGAACTGGCCGAAGCCCTCGTCGTCGTGGCAGCTGATGACGAAGAGGTCCACGCGATCCGCGGCGTCGAAGGGCTGGATGGGCCCTCCCGGGGACCGCTTCCACACGGTGACGAACTGCCCGGCCTTGGTGGGTGTCGTCTTGGCCGCGCGGAACCGGACGGCGCGTGCGTCCAGGGTGAACTCGTGCGCGGCGTACGCGGCGCCCTCGGCCTCGGGAACCGGCTGCGAGCAGGTGAATCCGCACGGGTCGTAGACACGTGACTTCGCCGCGAGCAGATCGTCGTGGACCCGGATCCCGTCCGGCCACGGTGCGGGGCCGGCAGGGGCGGGACGGGGGTCGGCGGAGCGCTCTCGGTGGGTCGTCATCGGGCCACCCTGTCATGGATCCCGGGACCTCTTACGGATCGGTGACGTGCGGCCGGGAGAGCGCCTCCGCGGGCGGGCCGGGGCATAGCGTCGGGTCATGCGCGTACTTGTGACTGGAGGAGCGGGCTTCATCGGCTCGCACATCGTCTCCGAGCTGGCCGGCCGCGGCCACGACCCGGTGGTGTTCGATCTCGCGGAGGACGGAAGGGACGTACGGGACCCCGGCCAGGTGCGCGAAGCCCTGGCCGGGATCGACGCGGTCTGCCACCAGGCGGCGAAGGTCGGCCTGGGCAAGGACTTCGGGGACGCACCGGCGTACGTGTCGGCCAACGGTCTCGGTACGGCGGTCCTGCTGGCCGAGATGGCCGGGGCGGGCGTGCGCAGGCTGCTCCTCGCCGGTTCGATGGTCGTCTACGGCGAGGGGCGGTACGCGTGCGCCGCGCACGGCGTGGTGCGGCCCGGCCCGCGCGCGGAGGCCGATCTGGCGGCCGGCCGGTTCGAGCCGCGCTGCCCGCACTGCGGGGCCGATCTGGCTCCCGGACTGGTCGGGGAGGACGCCCCGATGGACCCGCGGAACGTCTACGCCACCACCAAGCTGGCCCAGGAGCACCTCGCCGCCTCGTGGGCGCGGGCCACCGGTGGCTCCGCGATCTCCCTGCGCTACCACAACGTGTACGGGCCGGGGATGCCCCGCGACACCCCGTACGCGGGGGTCGCCGCCCTGTTCCGCTCCGCGCTGGCGAGGGGCGAGGCCCCGCGCGTCTTCGAGGACGGCGGCCAGCGGCGGGACTTCGTGCACGTACGGGACGTGGCCGCGGCCAACGCCGTGGCGGTGGAGTCCCTGGCCGGCGGGCCCGCCGGGTTCACCGCGTACAACGTCGGCAGCGGCGATCCGCGGACCGTCGGTGACATGGCCAAGGCGCTGGCCGCCGCGTGCGGGGGACCGGACCCGGTGGTCACCGGGGAGTACCGGCTGGGCGACGTCCGGCACATCACCGCCGACTCGGCGCGCCTGCGCCGGGACCTGGACTGGCGTCCGGTGGTGCCGTTCGCCGCCGGCATGGCGGAGCTGGCGGCCGGGGCGGACGCCCGCTGACCGGCTTTCGGCCGCCACGGCGCCTTCGGCCCCGCCCGATATCCTGGTGGTCCGACATCGGGGGCTCCTCTCAGGAAGGGCAGCACGATGAATCGGCAGACGAACCGGTACCGGTACCGGGGTCTCGTGCTTCTCGCGGCCCCGCTCCTCGCCTCCTCGGTCGCCCTCACCCCCGCCTTCGCGGCCCAGGGCCGAACCGCGGCGGCGGGCGCCGCCCGGGCGCCCGTGGCACCCTCCTGCGAGCTGACTCCGGGCAGCGGTGGCGGCAAGCCGGGCGACTCCCTGCGCTACGACCTCCACCTCAGCGGATTCGCCCCGAACCAGTCGGTGCGGGTCGAGGGGAAGTCGTCCTTCCGGACCACGGTGGACGGCGCCGGCTCGCTCGACCGGCAGGGCGTCCGCTACGGCACGTACGGCGTCAGTTACCGGGAGAGCGGATCGCAGCAGGGCAAGCACGTCTCCTGCACCACCCCGCCCAGGGAGCAGAAGCCGGGCAGCGGCAAGGGGAGCGTGCAGGTCACCAAGGTCGAGGTGTTGACGCTGACCAAGTCGGGGAGCACCGTCGACTGCACCAAGCCGCCCAAGCTGGAGTTCGACGGCAAGATCACGGGCACCGGGCAGGGGAAGGTCCGCTACTTCTGGACGTACGCGTCCAGCGCCGATCCGATCTCCTCGGGCACGGCCGAGTTCACCCCCGGCACCACGAGCGTCTCCCTCTTCAAGGTGGTGGAGGGGTCGGTGATGGCGAACACGAAGACGGTGAGCGCGTTCGTCACCCTGCACGTGCCGGATTTCAACATGACCGCGCGGAGTGAAAACGTGCAGGTCACCTGCACGTAGCCCTGATCGCTACGCGGGCGCCGGGAGGGTCAGTTCGAAGCGGCAGCCTCCGGTGACGTTGCGGACGTGCGCGTGCCCGTCGTGCGCCTCGACGATGCCGCGGACGATCGCCAGGCCCAGGCCCGCGCCCCCGGGAGGCGTACGGGCCTGGGTCCCGCGCCAGCCGGTGTCGAAGACGCGCGTGAGGTCCTCCTCGGGGATGCCGCCGCAGGCGTCGGTGACGGACAGCACCACCGAGCCCTCGCGGGCTTCGGCGGCGATCGCGACCGTGCCGTCGGCCGGGGTGTGGCGGATGGCGTTGACCAGCAGGTTCGACAGGACGCGGGTCATTTCCTTGCCGTCCACCTCCACCGGGAGCGAGCTGATCCCGTCGCCGACCAGCCGTACGCCGTGCTCGCGGGCGAGGGCGTCGGTGCCGGCCAGGGCGTCGCCGACGAGGTCGTAGAGGTTCAGCCGGGTGGGGCTGAGGCTGAGGGCGCCCGCGTGGATGCGGGAGAGCTCGAACAGGTCGCCCACCATGGAGTTGAGGCGGTCGACCTCGGTGCGCATCTGGCGGTGGTAGCGGGCGGGGTCGGCGGCCATGCCGTCCTCCAGCGCCTCCGACATGGCGCGCAGCCCGGCCAGCGGGGTGCGCAGATCGTGCGAGATCCAGGCGACGAGCTCCCGGCGCGAGGTCTCCAGAGCCCGCTCGCGCTCCCGGGACGCGGCCAGTCGTTCGCTGGTCAGGGCCAGTTCGCGGCTGAGCGCGGTGAGTTCGGCGGGGGCCGGTACGGCGGGTGTGGTGAAGGTGCCCTCCTCTCCGAACACCCGTGCTGCGCCGACGAGTTCACGGCAGCGCAGGACGACCTGGCGCCCCAGCAGCAGGGCCGTGCCCAGCGAGACGGCGGCGGCCACCCCGACGACGACCGTCACCACGGTCAGGTCGTGGGAGGAGAGGAACATCGCCCAGGCCACCGCGAGCGTTCCGGCGAGCATCGCGAGCACGGCGACGGCGGTCACCACGGCGAGGGAGACGGCGACGCTGCGCCGCCGCAGTATCCGCAGGGCCACGGCGCCCAGGGCTCCGGCGCCACCCGCGCCGAGGAGCGCGTACAGGGCGATCAGCAGCAGGTCCTGGTCAGGCATGTTCATGGCCGTCCGCCCTTCTGGGGTCCGTGGCGGGGGCCGCCGGGGTGGGGTGGGCGTCGAAGCGGTAGCCGGCGCCCCAGACGGTCTGGATCAGCCGGGGGTTCGCCGCGTCGTCCTCGATCTTGCCGCGCAGCCGGCGGACGTGGACGGTGACGGTGGACAGGTCGCCGAAGTCCCAGCCCCAGACCTCGCGCATGAGCCGCTCCCGGTCGCAGACCTGCCCGGGGTGCCGGAGGAAGAAGGCCAGGAGGTCGAACTCCCGCAGGGTGAGGGCGAGTTCCCTGCCGTCCTTGCTGACGCGGCGGGCCGCCGGGTCCAGGCTCAGGCCCGCCGCGGTGAGCCGGGGGCCGGCTGCCGGTGCGGCGTGGGCGGCCCGGCGCAGGACGGACCGCACGCGCAGGACGAGCTCCCGCGGGCTGAAGGGCTTGGTCACGTAGTCGTCCGCGCCGACTTCCAGGCCCAGGATCCGGTCGTCCTCGTCACCGCGCGCGGTGAGCATGATGACCGGGACAGGCGGCGTCGCGCCCTGACCGCCGTGCGGGCCGGCGGCGCGCTCGCGCGCCCGCAGCCGCCGGCAGACCTCCAGTCCGTCCATGCCCGGCAGCATGAGGTCGAGGACCACCAGGTCCGGTCGCTGCTCCTCGGCTGCGCGCAGGGCGGCCGGTCCGTCGGCGGCCAGGCGCACCGTGAAGCCGGCCTTGTCGAGGTATCCGGCCACGACCTCCGAAACGGTCGGGTCGTCGTCCACGACCAGGATGTTGCCGAGGACGGGGTCCGGTGTGCCCGCCCCGCCCGTCCCGGCCGTCCCGGCCGTCCCGCGGCCCTCGTCCGTACCCTGCATATTGCTCACTGCCATGGCCCCAGCCTGTCATCCGCCGCGGTCCGCGTGTACGTCGCCCTCCCCGGATCGGGCCCGGTGTCCGCGTTTCGTAAGGAGTTCAAGCCCCTTTCGTCCCCGCCCGCTTCCTACGGTGTGGACGTGACTGATTCTGCTTGTGTGCCGCCCCGGGCGGACCTCGTACTGCCGTGTCTCGACGAGGCGGAGGCGCTGCCCTGGGTGCTGGCGCGGGTGCCGGCCGGCTGGCGGGCCATCGTCGTCGACAACGGTTCCACCGACGGCTCGGCCGACATCGCCCGCGACCTGGGAGCGACCGTGGTGCGCGAGCCCGTGCGCGGCTTCGGCGCGGCCTGCCATGCCGGGCTGCTGGCCGCGCGCGCCGACCTCGTCTGCTTCTGCGACTGCGACGCCTCCCTGGACCCCGGGCTGCTCGCCCCCATGGCGGCCCGGGTCCAGGCCGGCGAGGCCGATCTGCTGCTCGGCCGGCGACGCCCGCGGGGACGCGGCGCCTGGCCGGCCCACGCCCGCGCCGGGAACCTCGCGCTGGCGCGGATGCTGCGCCGCCGTACGGGGCTGCGGCTGCACGACCTCGGACCGATGCGGGTCGCGCGCCGCGAGGCGCTGCTGGACCTCGGACTGACCGACCGGCGCAGCGGCTACCCGCTCCAGATGGTCGTACGGGCGGCCGACGCGGGCTGGCGGGTGGCCGAGACGGACGTCCCGTACCTGCCGCGCGCCGGCAAGTCGAAGGTCACCGGGACCTGGCGCGGCACCTGGCACGCGGTGCGGGACATGCGGCGGGTGCTGGCCGAGACGCCCGCCGCCCGGTCCGTCCCGGCCGGCGGGGCCTGCGGGGCCTGCGGATGAGCACCCAGGCGAGCGGGCACACCGACGACGGCCAGGGCGGGGGCACGCTGATCGTCGTCGCCAAGGCCCCGGTCCCCGGCCGGGTCAAGACCCGGCTGACCCCGCACTTCACCCCGCAGCAGGCCGCCGCCCTGGCCCGGGCCGCACTCCAGGACACCCTGGACACCGTCCTCGCCACGCCGGCCCGGCGGCGCGTCCTCTACCTCGACGGGGCGCCGAAGCACTGGCTGCCCGAGGGCATCGAGGTGGTCCCCCAGTGTGCGGGCGGGCTCGACGTCCGGCTCGCCGCGGCCTTCGCCCTGTACGAGGGTCCCGCGCTCCTGATCGGCATGGACACCCCGCAGGTCACCCCGGAGCTCCTCGCCCAGGGCCTCGACTTCACCGGTACGGACGCCCGGTTCGGCCCGGCCCTGGACGGCGGGTTCTGGGCCCTCGGGCTCGCCGAGCCCGATCCCGCGCTGCTGCTGGGCGTGCCCATGTCCGTCTCGGACACCGGGGCGGTGCAGCGCCTGCGGCTGACCGCGTCGGGGCGGGCCGTACGGGACCTCCCGGTCCTGCGCGACGTCGACACGCCGGACGACGCCGCCGAGGTCGCCGCCTCGGCGCCCGGAACCCGGTTCGCCGCCCTGCACGCCGAACTGTGCGCGGCCGTACGGTGACCGCGCAGATGACGGCAGGGATGACGGGGATGACAGGGCGGCTGGTGGAACCCGCCGCCCAGGCCTGGCGGGCCGACCCGTACTCCGACGCCGTGCGCACCGGACACGGGCCCCTCTTCCTGCGCCGCAGCGACGGCTGGCTGCTGCCGCTCGAAGTGGAGCGCTGGTGCGCCGAGGCCGACGCGGCCGACGCCACCGTCCTGGCCCGCTGCGAGGGTCCGGTCCTGGACATAGGCTGCGGCCCGGGCCGCCTGGTCGCCGCCCTCGCCCGTCTCGGGCAGCCCGCGCTGGGCGTGGACGTGACCCCGGAGGCGGTGGCCCGTACGGTGCGCACCGGCGGCAGCGCCCTGTGCCGGTCCGTGTTCGACCCGCTGCCCAGCGAGGGCCGCTGGGGCACGGTCCTGCTCATCGACGGGAACATCGGCATCGGCGGCGACCCCGGCGCGCTGCTGCGCCGGGCCGCCCGGCTCGCGGCCCCGGGCGGCACCCTGCTGGTCGAGGTGGCCACCGTGGACGTCGACGAGCGCGTCGAGGTGCACGTCGAGGACGGGAACGGCGGCCGCGGGGCGCCCTTCCCGTGGGCCCGGCTCGGCACGCGCGCGCTCCGTACGGAGGCGGCGGGCGCGGGCTGGACCCGGGCGGTGACCTGGCACGCGGCGGGCCGCGCCTTCGTTCAGCTGCGGCGCTGAGCGCCCACCAGGACGTACGGAAAGCGGCTGACGCGAGGGCGCGTCAGCCGCTTTCGTGTGTCCGGCCGCTCAGGTCCGCCGGCGCGCCCCGCGCAGCGCCGCGCCCGCCGCGAGGTACAGGCCCGTGGCCGCGGCGATGGCCGCCATCGTCAGCAGCCAGTTGCGCAGGTAGTCCAGCGGCAGCACGGTCGGATTGGCCGCCCCGCCCGGGCGCAGGAGCGGCGGGAGGGCGATCGCGGTCAGGGAGCCCGCGACGATCAGGGCGGCGCGCGGGACCCCGCGCAGGCGCAGGCCGACGGCGCCGGTGAGCGCGGCGACGGCGATCACGAGCGGCGCGACCAGTGCGTCGTGCACCACGACCGCACCCGCGAGCCACAGCGCGATCCGCCACGGCGAGGGCTGCTGGAGCAGCAGGGCACCGCCCAGTCCCATGAGGACCAGGCCGGCACCGGCCACCGCGTACCGGTACGTCATCACGCCACCTCCAGTCGGCCGACCCACTTGGTCTGGAGCACGCCGGGCCGGTTCGGGGCGATGATCCGCGCCGGGTAGCCGTGGTCCGGCGAGAGTTCCTCGCCGCCCAGGCGCAGCGCGAGCAGGGTGAGCGGGTCCTGGGCGTACTCGCGGCCCATCTCCGTCACCCGGTACGCGCCGACCGGCTCCAGGGACTCCACGCGGGCGCGGGCGTCCGGGCCGCCGCCCGCGCGTTCCAGCAGGTCGCGTACGCGGACCCCGGTCCACCGGGCGTTCTTGCTCCAGCCCTCGACGCAGGCGATGGGCAGTGTCACCTCGTACTGCGGCATCGCGCGCAGTTCGTCGAGGGTGAGGGTGTACGGGCGGGGTCCGGCGACGGTCAGCCGCCAGTCCCGTACGGATGCCGCGGTGATCCCGGCCGCCTTCGCCGTACGGTTCACCGGGAGCCCCTGCGGTCCGACGGCGGGGTCGCGCGGGGCGAACAGGTCGAGCCCCCCGAGCGCGGTCACCGACTGCCCGGCGGTCGTGAGCGTGACCGCCCCCACCGCCGCGGCGACGCCCACCAGCAGCGCGCGCCGGTCCGGGCCGTCGGCCTCGGGCAGTGCGAGCGTGCCCGGGGAGCGGCGGGTCCAATGGTCTTGGATTTCGGGCCACTTCACGGCGACGTGCACCATGAGCGCGCCCAGCAGCAGCCAGGACAGCGCGAAGTGCACGGGGACGAAGGAGAAGGGCCAGGGGTACCACTGGAAGGTGTTCAGCAGGCCGGTGAACAGCTCGAACACGCCGGCCGCCACCAGGACCGCCACGGAGGCCCGTTCGAGCGCGTGCCGCACCGACCGCAGCGGCGGCCATGCGAACAGCCGGGGGTAGACCGCCCACAGCTTCGCCAAGAGCAGCGGGATCGCCGCGATCCCGGAGACCACGTGGAGTCCCTGGGTGAACCGGTAGCCCCAGTAGGGGCGGCTCGGCAGCCGGTCGGCGAGCCAGTGCGGCGGGTGCTGGAGGGAGTGGCTGAGCACACCGGTCGCGAAGCAGACGGCGAAGGCGAGCCCGAGCCATCGGCCGACGGCGGTCGCGGTCCGGGCGTCGTGCAACCGCGCCTTGAAGGTGACGGGCGGGTCGGACGGGAGACGGATGGGGAAGCGCATGGACCCATGACACCCCCGGGAAGCCGCTCGGAGGCGGTTCGGACTCCTTACGAAACGCGGACATGGGCGGCGCGGGACCCCGTCGCGCGCCGTTCCCTGGAACGCTGCGGCTGTGAACCTGCGTACCGCCCCAGGCCCTTCCGCCCCCGCTGCCCTCCCGGTCCTCGCCCTTCCGTCCCTCGGCCTCTCCGCCCTCGTCGCCGCCCTCGTGTGGACCGTCCGCCACGACGGCAATTTCACCGACCCCGCCGGACTGTCCTGGCGGTACGCGGCCTGCTGGGCGCTGTTCGCGGTCGCAGTGCTCGCGCTGCGCCGGGTCCCGGCCGCGCTCGTCGTGCCGCTGGTGCTGGCGGGGGCCGTCGCGGTGGCGGCGACGGGACTGGTGGCGGCTCCCCGGACCAGCACGGATGCGTACCGCTACGCCTGGGACGGCCGGGTCCAGTCCGCCGGCGTCTCCCCGTACGACCACGCCCCGCAGGACCCGGCGCTGGGCCGGCTCCGCGACCCGTGGCTCTTCCCCACGGGGGCCGCCGCCTGCACCGGCCCGGACCGGGCCAGGATCCCGTACGCCGGGGACACCCCGCACTGCACGCGCATCAACCGGCCCGCTGTGCACACCATCTACCCGCCCGTCGCCGAGGCGTACTTCCTGGCCGTCGACCGGCTCTCCCCCGCGGGCGCCCGGCACAAGCCGCTCCAGATCGGTGCCGGGGTGCTGTCCCTCGGCGTGACCGGGGCGGTGCTGCTGATCCTGCGCCGGCGCGGCACGGACCCGCGCCGGGCCGCGTACTGGGCGTGGTGCCCCGCCGTTCCGATCGAGGCCGTGAACAACGCGCACGTCGACGTGCTGGGGGTACTGCTGGCCGTGGCCGGTCTGGGGCTCGTGGCCGCGCGGAGCCCGGTGCGCCGGGCGGGCGGCGGGCTGGTCCTGGGCGCCGCCGTCGCCACGAAGCTGATGCCGGCGATCGTCCTCCCGGGGGCCCTGTCCGGCGTGCGCCGGGTGCGCGACGCGGTCACCGTACTGCTGCCGGCCGCCGCGTTCACCGCGCTCGCGTACCTGCCGTACGTCCTGCTCTCGCACGGCTCCGTCTTCGGCTACCTCGGCGGGTACGTGGCGGAGGAGGGGTACGAGGACCCCTCGGCCGGGTCCCGCTACGCGCTGCTGAGGCTGCTGCTGCCGGGCGACTGGGCGGTGCCGGTGCTGCTCGCCGCGATGGCGGGCGTGTGCGGGTACGTGCTGTGGCGCGGGGATCCCCGACGGCCGTGGAGCGGCGCGCTGTTGGTGACGGGGTGGGCCTTCGCCCTGCTCACGCCCGGCTATTCGTGGTACGCCCTGCTGCTCGTCGGGCTCGTGGCCCTGGACGGGCGCTGGGAGTGGCTGGGCATCGCGGTCGCCGGTCCCGCCGTCTACGTCACGGGCCAGGCGTTCGGCTCGCGGGGGGCGGTGAGCACGACGGCGTACGGGGCGGCCGCGCTGCTGGTGCTCGTGGTCACGGCGGTGCGGTGGCAGCGGCGGCGCGGCGCGGGGCCCGGCACGGAGTCCTCGCACGCGGCTTCGTGACGGGTGGATGCGCGATCCTGCTCGGTAGAGCGGGGTTTCGAGCAGGTATTGACATGCATCCGACACTGCGCTGCACTTTGGCTGCACCTTGGCTGCCTCTTGAACTCCCCCTTCCCTCCCATGACTTGGGGATTCTCCATGCGTCTGCTCAGATTGCTGATCGCCGCCGTCTGCGCGGTGGCCGCGCTCTCCTTGCCCGGTGTCGCCGTCGCCGCACCCGCGCAGGCCGCCGCCGGGCCACCGCAGACCGTTCCGGCGCTGCGACAGTGGACGGCCGCTACCGGCGCCTACACCTTCACCGGGACCAGCCGGATCGTCGTCGATCCCGCCTACGCCGCCCAGCTCTCCGACGAGGCCGCCACCTTCGCCGAGGACCTGGGCGCCCTGGCCGGACGTCCCGTCGCCGTCGTCACCGGGGGCGCCTCCCCCGGCGACATCGCGCTGGGCCTCGGCGACCCGGGGCTGCCCGCCGAGGGCTACCGGCTGACCGTCGCAGGGTCCGTCACGATCCGGGCCGGGACCGACACCGGCGCGTTCTACGGCACCCGTACCGTGCTCCAGCTCCTGCACCAGTCGGCCACGGTGCCTGCCGGTACGGCGGTCGACTGGCCCGCCAAGGCGGAGCGCGGGCTCATGATCGACCAGGGCCGGAAGTTCTTCACGGTCGACTGGGTCAAGCAGCACATCAAGGAGCTGGCCTACCTCAAGCTCAACTACTTCCACTTCCACCTGTCGGACACCTTCGGGTTCCGCCTCGAAAGCTCCACCCACCCGGAGATCGTCTCGGCCGACCACTACTCCAAGCAGGACATCGCCGACCTCGTCGCGCTCGGGCAGAAGTACCACGTCACGATCGTGCCCGAGATCGACACCCCGGGGCACATGAACGCCGTCCTGGCCGCCCACCCGGAGCTCAGGCTCAAGAACAGTTCCGGCACGGCCAGTCCCGATTTCATCGACCTCTCGCTGCCGGCCTCGTACACCCTGATCAAGGACCTGGTGAACGAGTACCTGCCGCTGTTCCCGGCCCCGTACTGGCACATCGGCGCCGACGAGTACGTCACCGACTACGCCAAGTACCCGCAGCTGCTCAGCTACGCCCGCGCCCACTACGGGGCGGGCGCAACCGCCAAGGACACCTACTACGGGTTCGTGAACTGGGCCGACGACCTGGTGCGGGCGGCCGGCAAGACCACCCGGATGTGGAACGACGGCATCAAGGCCGGGGACGGGACGCTGACCCCGCACCCCGCGATCCTCGTCGAGTACTGGTACAGCTACGGGCTCACCCCGCAGCAGCTGGCCGCGGCCGGCCACAGCGTCGCCAACGAGTCCTGGACGCCGACGTATTACGTGCTCGGGGGCGCCAAACCCGACACCAAGTGGATGTACGAGACCTGGACCCCCGACCGCTTCGAGGGCGGGGCCACCCTCACCGACCCCTCGAAGAACCCCGGCTCGCTGATCCACGTGTGGTGCGACAACCCGGCCGCCGAGACGCAGGAGCAGATCGCCGCGGGCATCATGTACCCGCTGCGCGCCCTGGCCCAGCAGACCTGGGGCTCCCCCAAGCCGGCGGCCACGTACGCCGCCTTCACCCCGATCGCGGCCGCGGTCGGGCACAACCCCGCGTGGCCGGGTCTCGCCCAGCCCGGCAACCTCGCCCGCAACCGGCCGACCACCGCCTCCAGCACCGAGACCGCCGACTTCCCGGCCTCGTCGGCCACCGACGGGGACCCCGGCACCCGCTGGTCCAGCGGGTACACGGACTCCCAGTGGCTCCAGGTCGACCTGGGATCCGGCCAGGCCGTGAGCCGCGTGGTGCTGCGCTGGGAGGCCGCGTACGGGAAGGCGTTCCAGATCCAGCTCTCCGACGACGCCGCGACCTGGCGCACCGTGTACACCACGACGACCGGCGCCGGCGGGGTCCAGGACCTCACCGGCCTGTCCGGATCGGGCCGCTACATCCGCGTGTACGGCACCAAGCGCGGCACGGCGTACGGCTATTCGCTGTACGAGTTCGAGGTGTACGGCGGCGGGTTGAGCGGCACCCGGACCATCGGCACGGCCGGCAAGGCCCTGGACGACCCGGGGAGTTCGAGCGCTCCGGGTACCCAGCTGATCACCTGGATACCGCACGGCGGCCCCAACCAGCAGTGGCAGCTGGCGCTCAACTCCGACGGCTCCTACTCCATGCTCAACGGATCGTCGAAGCTCTGCGCGGACGTATCGGGCGGCTCCACCGCGCCCGGCGCGGCCGTCGTCCAGGCCGCCTGCACGGGCGGAGAGGGCCAGCGCTGGATGCTCACCGCGCTCGGCGGGGGCGACTACTCGGTGGCGAACAAGAAGAGCGCGCTCCTGCTGACCACCGCGTCCGGGGCGGACGGCGCGCTCGCCACGCAGCAGCCGGATTCCGGTTCGGCCTACCAGCGGTGGCGGATCGTCTGACCGGACGGCGTGGTGCGGGCTCCCCCGGCGGTGCGAAGGTCTTCGCCCCGCCGGGGACGTTCAGCGGTCGGCGCGGGCTGCCCGGGCTGCCCGGGCTGCGCTGGACGCCTCGGCTGCCCGGGCTGCCCGGGCCGCGCGCCATTCCGGGGCGAGGACCGACCAGACCTCCTCGTCGTGCCGCTTGCCGCGGTACGGATAACTCTCGCGCAGCACGCCGTCCTTGGTCATCCCGAGCCGCCGGGCCACGGCGATGCTGGGCTCGTTCCCGGCCGAGACCACCCACTCCACGCGCTGGATGCCCCGCTGCTCGACGGCCCAGTCGATGATCACGCGCACCGCCCGGGTCACCAGTCCCCGGCCCACGGCCGACGGCTCCAGCCAGCAGCCCGCCTCGGCGACGCCCTGCGCGACGTCGAACCTGCGGTAGAGCACCGCGCCGACCAGCTTTCCGCCGGCCCAAATCCCGCAGAGCCGCCCGGCGTCGGCGGCCGTCTTGCCCGCGTAGGCCTGGAGGAACGCCCGGCTGGAGTCGAGGTCCGTGACGACGTCGGGGAGTCCGTTGAACTGCCCGATGAACTCGCGCCCCCGGTCCACGTGGGCCAGGAACTCCTCGGCCTGCCACGGTTCGAGTGGGCGCAGCTCCGCTCCGTCGTCGCCCAGGGATATCGCGAACATCGTCACCTTCCACGGTCGGGACCAGCGCCTATGGCGGAGCGATCTTCTCACGCGACCGTCTGAACTCACGGGTAACACCCTGACCGTTCGCGGAACACCCCGCCCACCACGCACGTTGTGCCGGAGATGGAGAAACCCTCACACCGCCACGAACACCTCTTACACGACGACCTCTCGAAGGAGTCCCGCGTGAGCCAGGCCCCCACCGACCCGCTGGTCCTCGATCCCGCCGGCGCCGACCGGCACGCGGAGCACCGGCTGCTGCGCGCCCAAGGGCAGGCGGCCCGCGTCGACATCCTCGGCGTGACGGCGTGGGCCGTCACCGACCCCGCCCTGCTCAAGGAGTTGCTCACCAGCCCGGACGTGTCCAAGGACGCCCGCGCGCACTGGCCGGAGTTCGAGCAGGCCGTCCAGACGTGGCCGCTCGCCCTCTGGGTCGCGGTGACCAACATGTTCACCGCGTACGGAGCCGACCACCGGCGGCTGCGGCGGATGGTGGCTCCCGCGTTCAGTGCCCGCCGGGTGGCGCTGCTCCGTGACACCGTCGAGGACATCGTCACCGGCCTCCTCGACGAGCTCGCCGCCCTCCCGCCGGGCGAGGTGGCCGACCTGCGCGAACGGCTCGCCTACCCGCTGCCCATCGCGGTCATCGGGCACCTGATGGGCCTCCCCGAGGAGCAGCGCGGTGACTTCCGTACGGTGGTGGACGGGGTCTTCGACACGACCCTCACCCCCGAGGAGGCCGCGGCGAACACGGTCCGGGTCTACGAGGTCCTCGCGGAGCTCATCGCCGCCAAGCGCGCCGTGCCCGGTGACGACATGACCTCGCTGCTCATCGCCGCCCGCGACGAGGAGGGAGACGGCTCCGCGCTCTCGGACTCCGAGCTGAGCGACACCCTGATCCTGATGATCAGCGCCGGGTACGAGACGACCGTCAACGTCATCGACCAGGCGGTCACCGCCCTGCTCACCCACCCCGACCAGCTGGAGCACGTGCGCGCCGGGCGCAGCAGCTGGAGCGACGTCGTCGAGGAGACCCTGCGGCACGAGTCGGCCGTCAAGCACCTGCCGATGCGCTTCGCGCTGGCCGACATCCCGCTGGCCGACGGGCGGACCATAGCCAAGGGGGAGGCGATCCTCGCCTCGTACGCCGCGGCCAACCGGCACCCCGACTGGCACGGCCCGGACGCCGACGCCTTCGACGTCACGCGGGTCACGAAGGACCACCTCGCGTTCGGACACGGGGTCCACTTCTGTCTCGGCGCTCCGCTCGCCCGGCTGGAGGTCGCGACCGCCCTCGAAGCTCTGTTCGACCGGTTCCCCGACATCGAGCAGGCGGTGCCCGCCGACGAGCTGCTGCCCGTGACCTCCCTCATCAGCAACGGCCACCGTTCACTGCCCGTCCGGCTCGGCCCGTCGGCATGACCCGCTCGGAGTACGTCGGCATGAGCCGCTTGGAGTAAGGACGCCCGAAGTTCACCTCCCCGATGCCTCGGGCAGGCCGATCATCAGCCTCGGTCACCCTAGGCTGCCGCCATGTCTGAGGTGGGGATCACGGTCCGAAGTTGCCGGCTGCTCGGAACGCTCGGGTCGGTGCTGCTGGCCGCCGGGAGCTGGTCGGCGGGCGCGCTGCCCTTCGGCGTTCCGGACGGGTTGTGGGCGCAGCGGAGCCCGGCGCACACGGTGCTGGGAGCGGCGGCCTCGTACGCCGGGCTGGTACTGCTCGTGGTCGCCTGGTGGCGGCTGGGCGGGCTGCTGCGGGCCGGGGAGCCGGTCGGGCCGAGACGGCTGCGCTCCGTGCTGTGGTCCTGGGTCCTGCCGCTCGTCCCGGGCCCGCTGATCTTCAGCAATGACGCCTACAGCTATGTCGCGCAGGGCGCGCTGGCGGTGCGGGGCTGGGACGTGTACCGGCTGGGTCCGTCGGTCCTCGGCGGCAGCGTCGCGGAGAACGTGCCGGAGCTGTGGCGGGACGCACCGGCGCCGTACGGGCCGCTGGCCGTCTCGGCGACGCGGGCCGTCGTGGCCGTCACCGGCGAGCACCACACGGTGGCAGCGGTGCTGGGCATGCGGCTGCTGGCCCTGTGCGGGCTGGCGCTGATCGTCTGGGGCGTGGGGCGGCTCGCGTCCGGGTGGAGTGCCGAACGGGGTTCCTCGTTCGGCGGCGGGGAGGCCGGGGCGCTGTGGGCGACCGTGCTCAATCCGCTCGCCCTGGTGCACCTGGTGGGCGGGGCCCACAACGAGGCGCTGATGATCGGTCTGATGGTGGCGGGGCTGGTGGCCTTCCGCCGGGGGCACTGGGTGCTGGGCACCGTCGTGCTCGTCTCGGCCGCGCTGGTCAAGGTTCCCGCCGCGGTGGCCCTGCTGTGCGCCGCCGTGTGGTCCGTGGGCGGACGGCCGGACCGGCGCGCGGGATGGCTGCGGGCGGCCGGGATCGCGCTGGTGGGTCTCGTGGCCCTGGTGCTGGGCGTGATCGTGTCCGGGCAGGGCTGGGGGTGGCTGTCGACGCTGCGGGGCCCCACACAGGTCTACACGGTGCTCTCGCCGAGCACGGACGTGGGCCGGGTGCTCGGGCTGCTGTCCGAGGGGTTCGGGCTGGGAACCGCGGCCGACGCGATCGCCGCCGCGCGGTCGGTGGGGATGGTCATGGGCGTGTGCCTGGTGGGATTCTGCGCGTGGCGCGCGCCGCGTACGGGTCCCGAGTTCGCCACCGGGACGGCGCTCCTGGGGCTGGTGGTGACCGCTCCGGTCGTACAGCCCTGGTACGTGCTGTGGGGGATGGTGCCGCTCGCGGCGGTTGCCTGGCGACTGCTGGAGAGCACGCCGGCACGGCTGGCGATGCTGGTGCTGCTGTTCATCGTGCTGCCCAGTGGGACGTCGGCGACCTGGTCCTACGGGTTCGCCGCCGTCACGGGGGCGACGGCGGCGTTGGCGGCGCTCGTGGCATGGGGTCCGCCGGTGCTCGGGACGCTGCCGGGCCTTCGCCCACAGGAGCGCGCGTGGGTGCGGGCGGCGGTCAGAACGCGCCGGTGACCCGGCGGGAAATGCGCGTTGCGCGGACCGGTGATGATCACTAAGGTCAGCCGGGTGACTGCCGGGTCGGCCTTGGGCCATGTACGAGTAGGGTTCCCGGCCTCGGCGTGAGCCCGAGGCGGGCCAGGAGCCCGCCCTTTCTCCGCGTTTCTTGCGCCCGGCGCCCGCGTGCGGCGCCTTTCCACGGGAACCCGAAACCGGAGACACACCACTCATGTCGAACACCCAGCAGTACCCGAACGCCGTCCAGCTGAACCACACCGTCGTCCACGCCACGGACCGGGGGCTGTCGGCCGAGTTCCTCGCCGTGATCCTGGGGCTGGAGGTCGGCGCTCCGTTCGGGCCGTTCCTGCCCGTCGATCTCGGCAACGGCGTCACGCTCGACTACTACGCGATGACCGACGAGCCGATCCAGCCGCAGCACTACGCGTTCCTCGTCCCCGACGAGCGGTTCGACGGCATGATCGCCCGCCTGGAGGCGGTGGAGGTGACGTACTACGCCGACCCCCACCACACCGAACCGGGACAGGTCAACCGCCTGTTCGGTGGTCGCGGTGCCTATTTCGCCGACCCCGACGGCCACAACATGGAGATCATGACCCGCCCCTACGTTCGCCCGTAACCGGGGGCGCGAGGGCCTCAGCGGGGGCTGCCGGTGAGCTTGCCGTCGGGGGTGAGGGTGAAGACGGTCTCGGACGTCGCGGAGCCGGCGCGAGCCGTCTCGCCATACGCGCGGAGGCTGATCTGCTCGGCCTTGCCCATGTAAAGCTCGGCTTCGGCGGAGCGAGTCCAGTGGTTGACGCGGACGTGCGCCGACCAGTGGGCGACCTCCTCCTGCCGCCAGGCGCCCCAACTGCTTTCCGGCAGCAGCCCCGGCGCCGCGCCGCGGTAGACGCTGACGGCCACGACCGCAAGCAGGGCGGCGGCCACGGCGAAGCCGAGCGCTGACGCGCGGGATCGGTTCATGAAGGGCACGACATGCTCCTGACGCCGGGACGGGAGGGCCCCGCCGGTCGGGGAGATGCGGTGGGACCCGGAGGGGTTCCCGCCGCTTCGTTCCCATGGCGATGGCTGGCATCGGGTACTTCGTCGCGGAGCAGTTGTCGGCGACCGGAGCCACCGTCGTACTCGGCAGCCGGGACCCTGCCAAGGCCGAGGCCGCCACGGCCGCGATCCGCGCGCGGGTTCCCGGCGCGCGGGTGCGGGCCGTACGACTGGACCTCGCCGACCTCTCGTCGCTCGGAACCACGGTGGATTCACTGGAGGTGGAACGGCTCGACGCGGTCCATCGTGACCGTGGGCAGCTTCGCGGCGAGGTCCGAACGGCTCGACCTGGACGACCTCCAGTCCCGGAACGACTACCAGCCCAAGCGCACCTACGGACGCTCCAAACTGGCACAGATGTACTTCGGCTGCCTATGCGGGCCGCGCGAACCGCGATGCCCAGTCCCTCAGATCCTCGGCCGAGGCTTCGAGCGCGTCACCGCCGGGCCCGGCCCAGGCTATGTACCCGTCCGGGCGGACCAGGTACAGCCCGCGTCCATAGGCCTCGTACGCACCGATCTGCGCGGTCCGCAGGCCCGGGAGCTTCGGCATGTGCTCCGGCAGCGGGGTGTCGACCGCGAGCAGGGTGAAGTGGGGGCCGCGGTAGAGGTCGAAGAGCCGCAGGCCGTCGCGCTTCCCGTCGGGCGCACGGTCTCCCGCGGTGAGGGCGCCCTCGGCCAATCCCGTGCGTATCTCTCGGGTGAGCGAGGAGCCCCTTAGGTCGAGGCCGAGTTGGCGGGTGGCGGCGCCCCGCCGCTCCTCACCCCGGTGGATGCGGGTGGACAGCCCCAGCATGGCCGCTGCATTGGGCAGGCGCTCTTCCTCGTACGTGTCCAGCAGCGCCGCGGGGGCTCCGTCCCGGAGCGCGGCGGCGAGCTTCCACCCCAGGTTGTAGGCGTCCTGGACACTGGTGTTGAGCCCCTGGCCGCCCGCCGGCGAGTGGATGTGGGCGGCGTCGCCCGCGAGGAAGACCCTGCCGTCACGGAAGCGGTCGGCGAGGGCGGCGTTCACGGTGAAGTCCGATGCCCACAGGACCTCGGTGATCTCCTCGGCCGGTATGTGGGTGAACTCGGCGACCAGCGCCCGGACTTCCTCCGCCGTGACCTCTCCGCGGACCGGCGCCGGCTGGGCCACGAACTGGAACTCCCGCGTATGCGGCAAGGGACAGAGGGCCGCGAAGCCCGTACCGCCCGCGGCCGGCGGGAAGATGTGCCAGTTGCCCCGGTCGAGCGTCGGTATGACCACGTCCGCCACCAGCATCGGGGCGGGATCGACGCGCTCGCCGGTCATCTTGATGCCGACGAGCCGGCGGACCGTGGACCGGCCGCCGTCGGCGGCGACGGCGTATCCGGCGCGGACGGACATCGCGCTCCCGCCTCCCGCGGGTATGAGCGTGGCCGTGACGGACTCGGCATCCTGGGTGAGGCCGGTCAGCTCGACCCCGAACACGACGTCACCGCCCAGGTCACGGAGCCGGTCGAGCAGGATCCGCTGGGTGCGCCACTGGGGCAGCAGCGCGGGCCCGGTGTAGGGCGCGCCCTCGGTCGCTTCGACGTCCTCGAACATGCGGTACTCACCGGCACGGGCGCCGCCCTGCCAGGTCATGCCGATCGGCGCCCGGCCGCCCCATCGCATCACTTCCCCCAGGACACCGAGGTCGTCGAAGACCTCCAGGGTCCGGGGCTGGATGCCCTTGCCGCGGGAACCGGGAAACAGCTCCGGCGACCGCTCGACGACCAAGGCGTGCACACCGCGCCGGGCAAGGTCACAGGCCAGCACGAGGCCGGTCGGACCGGCGCCCACGATCAGCACATCGGTCCGGTCTTCTTGGTACAGCCGCTGGTTCATCGGTCTCCCCGTTCACTCACTCCGCCACAGCTCCTTAACGACGTTAAGGAGCCTCGTCCCGCAAGAGTGCCCTTAACGCTGTTAAGCTGTCAACGCCACGGAAGAGTGAACCGCCCCGGGAGACAGAGGCAGACGATGAACGCCAAGCCGCAGCGGACTCCGCCGCGCGTCCCGCCCCTGACCCGCCCGACCGTCGCCGAGACCGCGCTGCGGCTGCTGAACGAGGGCGGGCTCGACAAGCTCACCCTCCGTGCCATCGCGCAGGAACTGGATGTGAAGGCGCCGGCGCTGTACTGGCACTTCAAGAACAAGCAAGAGCTGATCGACGAGATGGCCACGGAGATGTTCCGGCGCATGGTCACCAGCCCGGAGGAGACCGGGCCGGACGATGCCTCGGCGCCCTGGCGGGAGCGGATGCTGAGCGCCAATCGCCGGCTGCGCCGGGCCCTGCTCGCGTACCGCGACGGCGCCCGCGTGTTCACCGGCTCACGCTTCACCGGAACCGAGCACGCCGAACAGTCCGAGGCCCATCTGCGCGCCCTGCTGGCGCACGGGTTCGAACTGCCGCAGGCCGTACGGGCCATGGCGACCGCGTTCTCCTACACACTCGGGTTCGTGATCGAGGAACAGGGCGTCCACCCCGTCCCGGGCGAGCGCCGGGACGGCTACGACGTGGCCGAGCGCGGCGAGCGTCTGGCCGACTACCCACTCGCCGCGGCCGCCGGTACGCACCTCTTCGAGGAGTACGACGAGCACTTCGAAGAGGGTCTGCAGATCGTCATCGACGGCATCGCCGCGCGCTACGCGATCCGCTGACCGCGGCGGCGCGGACGCCGCTCGCCGCGGGTTACGGCACGTTCGACATGGTCTCGCAGCGCACCGCGATGTCGGCTCCGCCCGAGCCGTCGCAGCTGTCCTTCGCGTCCTCGCCCCCGTCGATGACGTCCTTGCCGCCCGCCGTCGCGTCCGGGGCGACGGGCGCGACCGGTACGCCCTGCGCGGGCTTCGCCGCCGGGGTCGGGCGGCCCTGGCCGGCCGGGCGCGCGGGCTTGCCGGTCAGGTGCGCGGGCTTGCCGGTCAGGCCCTCGCCCTTGCCGTGCGCGGCGTGGCCCGAGTTGCTGTCACCGATGATGGTGTCCACGCCGGGTCCGCCCAGGAGTACGTCCTCGCCATTGCCGGTCGCGGTGCCCTCGGCGGAGGAATCGCCGGTGATGCTGTCGTCTCCGGCCCCGCCGTCCAGGACGTCCCTGCCGCCGCCGGTCGCGTTGATGCCGCCCCGGCTGTCGCCGATCATGGCGTCGTTCCCCGCCTCGCCGAACAGGACGTCGTCGCCCCCGCCCGACGCGCTGGAGCCGAAGGCCATGCTGTCGCCGCCCATGCGGTCGTCACCCGGCCCGCCGAAGAGGACGTCGTTGCCCCCGCCGTCCACGGCAGCCCTCGTCGAGAGCAGGTCGCCACGCATGAGATCCGCGCCTTCGCCGCCGTCCAGCTGGTCGTTGCCGAGGCCGCCCGCGATCGTGTCGTTCCCACCCAGACCGCAGATCAGGTCGTCTCCGCCGAGACCGTCGATGGTGTCCGCCGCCGCCGACCCGATGATGACGTCGTTGCCCTCCGTCCCGTTGATCGTGCCGGACCCGGTGATGGTCGCCGGCTGCCCGAAGCAGGTGGCGTCGGCCGCGTGGGCGACCGTTGCCGGGGCGCCGAGGGAGAGCAACGCGGCTGCGGCCAGCAGAGTGAGTGACGTGCGGCAAGGCATACAGACCTCCGGTCGGAGTGTGCACAGCCGTTCCGGCTGTCCAGGGAACCAGGCTCGAATCCGTGGGGAACGTACGGCGCGAATGCCTTGAAAGCAATCAAATGCATAGCATTTTGTATGTCTTACGCTCGGTTGGCCCCGCTCCGGGCGGGGCCAACCGGCCCACACACGGCCGCACCGGCGTGAAGGAGCGGGCTGCCGGAGGAGCGCCTACCGTCGGGGTATGAGCGGGATCATCGTGGTGCACGAACTCGAGACGCTGGCGCCGAGCCACGCGGCGGGCGGGCCGGCCCCGGGTGCCGGGGCCGCCGTACGCCGGGTGCATGCCGCCCCCGCGGCCCCGGGTACCACCACCGACCCGGGCCCGCGCACGCTGTGCGGCAGGGACACGTTCGCGATGCGAGCGGCGGCGCGGACCCCGTCCGGGGAGCCCGGCTCGCCGTGGTACCCGCCGGAGGAGCAGGGCCTCGTGTGCCCTTCCTGCGATGCCGCCATGGACGACGGCTGATCCGGCACCCGGGCGCGTTACAGCGCGTGCGCGCGGCGGGCGCCCGCGTGAAGCTTGAGGCCAGGTGACACGCAACCCCTCCGGAAGGGCCCGTCCTCATGCCGCTCACGCATCGCAAGGATCTCGGACTGCTCGCCCTGCGCCTGGGCGCGGGCGGGGTGCTGCTCGCGCACGGGTCGCAAAAGCTCTTCGGGTGGTTCGGCGGGGCCGGCATCGAGGGCACGGCCCGCGGCATGGAGCACATGGGGTTCACCCCGGGCCGGGAGAGCGCGATCGCGGCCGGGCTCGGCGAAGCGGGCGGCGGGGTGCTGCTCGCGCTGGGGCTGGCGACTCCCGCGGCCGGAGCCGCAGCGGCCGGCGCCATGGCGGGGGCCGTCGCCGTGCACGCGCCCGCCGGGTTCTACGCCCAGGGCGGCGGCTTCGAGTACCCGGCCTTCCTCGGCTTCGTCGCGGCCTGCATCGGCCTGGCCGGGCCCGGCCGTTTCTCGCTCGACCATGCCACCCGGCACCGGCTGGACCGGCCGGCCACGGTGGCGACGGCCTTCGCGCTCAGCGCGGCCGCGGCCACCGTCGTACTGGGCCGCCGGGCCGCGACGCTCGCCGCGGCCGAAGCCTCCGGCCCGGACGCCGACAGCCGGACGGCCTAGCCTCCGTCGTCGATGCGCCGATACGCCGATACGCCGATCGGCGGCGGAGCGGCTACCAGCCGAAGCGGCGGTCGACCTCCCGGGCGAACTCCTCGAACGTCAGCACGTTGTCGCCGTTCTTGTCGGCGGCGTCGAAGAGCGCGGACGAGGCGTCGGCATCCCCCAGGCCCCAGAACGGCAGGTCGCCGTTGGCGGCCAGGGTCGGGCCCTTCGTCCGCAGGGCGGTGATCACTTCCAGCCGGGTCAGGGTGCCGTCGTGGTTGAGATCGAGCGCCTCGAACAGTTTGCGGGCCTTCACACTCATCGCGTACGTCCTTCCGGAGGGATCGGCAGGGCTGCCTGCCGCCAGCCTACGGCGCACCCCGTCCGGGCCGGCGGGGGCGGGGGCTCGGCGCCGACGGCCGGGCCGCAGCGGCCTTCCGGCGGATCCAAACCGTCCGGTGCGGCCGGCCGAGCGTCAGCCGCGCCCTGCCCGGAACAGCAGCCGGAGGAACGAGGAATCAGACGGATGAGCGAGACGCCACCCCGGCACGCCATCGCAGAGCAGGCCGTCACCGTCCTGATGGCGGTGGTGCCGTGCGGCGCCGAGACCGCGCGGCAGATCCTGGGAGACACGGCGCGGGCCGCCGGCGCCGGACTGCACGAGACGGCCAGGGCCGTACTCGTACTGGGTCGCGGCGGCGAGCCCGCGCCCCCTCTGGGCAGGGCTCTGGCGGACGCGATGGACGAGGCCCGGTCCGCCGCCGAGCCCGTGACCCCGCCGTACACGCGGCTGCTCCCCGACCCGCGGACCATCGGCGAGCTGCTGAAACGTCATCGCGGCCTGCGCCGCCGGGCCCTGGCCGCGCCCGAGGAACCGGCCGTACGCGATGAGCTCGACGACGCCACGTACACCTTGTGCATCCTGATGGGTCGGCGCAACGCCCACAGGGCACTGCGCTCGGCCGAACTCCTCCTCGGCGCCGAATGGCTCGGCACCACCGTCATCGCCACCGCGCCCTCGCCGCAGCCCCAGCAGGTCCGACGGGCCCGCGGCTCCTCCCCCTAGGGGTGTCTCGCCGATCAGGCCGGGCTCGGGGCGGCGGGCACCGCGCCTCGCCGCGACACCCCCTAGAAGGCGTGCGCCGTCCACGGGGCAAGGTCGCTCGCGAAGGCCGCGGAAGCCTGCGTCAGGGCTCCGGGCTTCAGTTCGTGGACCCGCCCAGCCGAGGCGAGGGCGGTGAGCGAGATACCGCCCAAGTAGGCACAGCCCAGATCCCGTGCGGACAGCACCACCTCGGGGGCCGCGCCGGTGCGTGCACACTCCGCACCGTCGGCGTCACCGGTGAGCCGCCAGCGCCCGTCGTTCCAGGGGCACATGGAGTCCTCGATCTGCAGGACGGTCGCGACCGGCGTGCGGTAGGTCCGGGCCCGCAGCGAGGCGGGCACGTCCACCACGCGGACGAAGAGCGCGTCGCGCAGCCGCAGCTGGCACCGGCGGATGTCGGAGACGAGATGCTGCCAGGCATCGTCCGCCGGACGGTTGGGCAGCGAGAGCCACGACGTCAGGTCGACGTCGAAGAGGAACCTCCACAGGGCCGCGTGGGCAGCCGGGTCCAGCGCCTCCAGATCGCACAGCACGACGGTGCCCCGGGGGCCCGCCGCGTCCCATTCCGGTCGGTTGCGGAAGCGGGCGTAGCCGACGGTCACCCCGTCGCGCTCGGCGAGGACGCATTGCAGGGGGACACCGCCTGCACGTCCGGAGCCGTCCGCCTCCACGACGGCCAGCCTCTCCCAGCCGGGCCGGCGTACCAGCATCCCGGGCCGCTGCGGCACCTGCCGGGCGTACACCGCCTCGCAGGCGTCGAGTGACGCCACCGGGTCGGCGTACCGGATCCGAACCGTATCCGTACCGTCCGGTACGGAGAGCCCGACCCGGTGCGTGTCGATCATGGCGGAAAGCTGATAGGCCGCCATGCCGTAGCCGAAGCGGCCGTAGATGTCCGGCTCCGAGGCGATCAGTGCGGCCAGCGGTTCACCCCGCCGGTGCACTTCGTCCAGCTGGCTCCGCATCATCGCGGTGAGCAGGCCCCGCCTGCGGTGGGTGGCCGCGACGCTCACCATCGTGACACCGGCCGCCGCGACCAGAGCCCCACCCGGAACCGAGAGCCCGAAGGAGAAGGCTCCTGCCGTGCCGACGCAGTCGTCGCCGGCCCATGCCCCGAGCGCGCGCTCGGGCTCGGTCAGCGTCCGCCAGAGCGCGCGGATCCCAGGGGCCTTCGGCGCCCCGCCGAAGGCCCGCTCCAGGGTGTCGAACCAGGTGTCCCACTCGGTCGACCGCAGGGTCCGCAGTTCTGTCCCCGAATCCGCCGTCACGCATCAGCTCTACCAGGCATTCCGCCCGGCGGTCGCGCGAAGCGGCCGTGTCACCCGGGCGGGTCACCCTACGGAGGGGGCGAAGGCCTTGACGTGCCGCACGCGAAGTTATGACACTCCAAGTGCAAGTTGTCTGCCGAGGTCGCGGCCGAGGGCAGGAGAGGGCACATGAGGGCAGCGAGGGCAGTGAGGGCGCCGTACGGTGCGGCGGTCTGCCGGGAGACCGTGGACATCGGCGGCCTCAGACGCACCTTCACCGTGGTCCGACCCGATCCCATCAGGGCGAACGCGCCGGTGGTGCTCGTCTTCCACGGCGCCTACCAGAACGCGACGACATTCCGGCTGGCCACCCGCAGGGCACTCGACGGCGTGGCGGACACATCGGGGGCGATCGTCGCCTACCTCAACACCCACCGATGGCACTGGAACGACGCCCGCGTGGACACGAGTTTCGCGGCCCGCACGACGGGAGTGGACGACATCGCCTTCACCACCGCCGCCGTCGATCACCTGGTGCGGCGCCACGCCGCCGACGCCTCACGCGTCCACGCGGTGGGCTTCTCCAACGGCGGATACCTGGTCTTCCGGCTCTTGCACGAGATCCCCGAACTCCTTGCCGGTGCCGCGGTGATCTCCGCGGCACAGCCGGCGGCAGAGAACTTCGCCCCGCACGTGTCACGGCTCCACCCCCTGCCGACCTTGATCATTCATGGGACCGCCGACCGGGTCGTACCGTACGGAGGCGGACGCGTGAGCCTGGGCGGACGGCACTCCGGCGGGAGGTGCCTGTCGGCACGGGACACGGCGGAGTACTACGCCCGCCGCAACGGCATGAACGTCGGGGCGACGACCGGCCGGGCAGCCCATGGCCGAGGTGCGTACCCGACGGGGTCCCGCCACACCCCCGTCGAGTACACCGAGTACCGGCAGCATCCGCACCCGCCGGTCGTGCTGTACACGGTCCACGGCGGTGGCCACGCCGTCCCGACTCCGGGCAGGACGCTCGGCAGCCTTCTGGGGCAGGACCGCCGCAGCCTCGATTCGGCCGGGGTGATCGAGGACTTCTTCGGCCTCGCCCGCCGCCGTTAGGCCGTCGCGAGCCGGCCGGGAGGGCGGCCCGCCAAGGGCCTTCCCGTCAGATCAGCTCGACGAGGGGGAAAGCCCGGTGCCGGCGTGGCGGGGTGAGGAAGTTCTGGCGCCGGGTGGCGGTCAGGAACCGCTCCAGGCCGTTCTCGTCCTCGGGTACGCCGTGCTCGGACGCCAGGTCGAGCGAGGCCTGGTCGGTACGCATCCGGGCGAAGAACTCGGCGGTCGGGACGAAAGCCGTGAACTCCAGCTTGGGCTGGGCGGATCCGTCGGGCACGTCCATGGAGTCGTACCCCGGCCCGTCCATGCGCAGGTGCAGCGGGCTGCCATCGGCCTTGCGCGAGGACCTCTGGAGGCAGGAGAGGTGTCCGATGCGGCGTTCCCCTTTCGGGGTGCCGTGGCCCTGGGCGCTCGACTCCGCGTCGTCCGTGCCCCGGAAGGTGTTCGGCAGGAACGCGGGCCCTCCGCCGTCCGTGATCTGGTCGGCGTTGCCCGCCGAAGGAGGCGGCGTGGACCGGAACATGTACTGGACGCGTTCCGAGAACGCGGCGTCGTCACCCGGCACCCCGGCGTCGTCCACGTCGTAGAACTGCTTGAGGTCCAGAATGACGTGCGAGAGGTGCTGGACGGCGCCGTGATCGAAGTAGTCCCCCGGGTTCGATGTCGTGAGGCCGCTCGCCCGAAAGGTGACGTCCGCGGCCGGAGCGCTCCCGGCGACCTGCTGGTCGGCGAAACCCATCCACATCGGCGACCTCGGATTGACCATGAAGGCGTATACGAGCGACTCGGCGTCCGCCAGCTTCCGGGGCAGTCCGATCTGGGTGAACATCGCCCGGCTCGACGTGAACGTCATGAGATCGGCCAGGTGCGGCGAGGGCTGGGGGTGGCCGGCAAGGATCTGGCTCCCCCCGAGCCAGCGCAACACGTCCTGGATGTGCTCGGCACGGTCGCTGCGCAGAGTGAGCAGGAGGTCGTTGTCCTCGATGGACACCGGCACGTTGAACCGGCGCTTGACGATCCCGGGGTTGGCGGAACCGACGTCCGTGGGGCCGGGCACCGCCTCTTCCAGGACGTAGCGGCCCGTCTCGGCCTTCAGGCGGGGCATGTGCGCGGAGACCAGCGGCCCGTGCAGGCCGCCGGGTAACCGGCTGAAGTACGGCAGTCCGTACGAGACGAACGTGAAGACACCCGCGGGGCTGAAGGGGTAGGCACGTTCGATCGCGGCCAGGGCTCCGCTCAGCTTGGCCTGGTCCATGCGCGTGGGGGCCCGCAGCAGACGAGCCGTGACGAACAGCGTGTGCACCGGGCCGAACTGCACCTCGACCCCGTCCTCGGTGGTGACGGGGGCCGTGCGGTCGGCGATGTCGAACTGGATGTCGGGCAGGGCCGGGAGGCGGGCCGGATCGCTCGGCGACGAGGCCGAGACCGTCCGCATCGGGACGGTGGAGGATCTTCCCACCAGCTCCAGGCCGGCCACGGCCGCGGCCAGCACCCCACCGTGCAGGAGGCTCCGGCGGGTGAGTCCCGCGGGGTCCGCGGCACCCCGCGGGCGGGGGATGCGGGCGGGAGCGGGTTCCGGTTCCCGCCGGTCCGATCCGGCTCTGCTCTTCGGGCCTCGGGCGTCGTCCATCACGTCTCCACTCCTGATCAGGGGCAGCATTGACGTACAAATTGCACTCACAGTGCAATTGAGTGGTCACTATAGGCGCCCGGGGAGCGGGCTGTCAGGAGAACCGTCGGAGCGGAGGCGGCCGCTCGCAGCCCTACCCGCGCAGCGGAGTCGGCACGGTCCACGGGCGCGGGCCGCCGTACCGCAGACGCAGGAGGAAGTCGAGGATTCCGGCCGCCCCGTTGGCGTACTCACAGCCTCCGGCCCGGTCGGCCGTCAGTCGGAGCCCGTCCTGAACGGAGTGCTGCGCGTCGATGATCCCGGCGATCTCCTCCGCGCGGGCGCGATGGCGGCGCGCGCCGCGGAACTCGGCGAGATCCAGGAGGAGGTGGCCGGTACCGGCGTTCCCGCAACAGGCGCCCGGCCCCGCGCGCCAGGGGTCGCTCATGGCGGTCGCGGCGGCCTGCTCGGCCAGCTCGGCGAAGCGCTCCTCGCCGGTGGCGGCCCACAGCCGGATGAGGAAGGTCCCGATCCCGGCGGGGCCGTTGCACCACTGGGTGGCCGGTCGCAGCTGCGGCTCGCCCCCCGCCCGGGCCGGCCAGGTCGCGCAGCCCCGCTCCGCATGGGCCGTTTCGACGAGTGTGGCGCCCGCGCCCAGGGCCGCTTCCCGGAACCGCGATGCCGGCTCGGGCAGTCCGCGGGTCTGCGCCGCGTGCGCGGCGGACAGGAGGAAGGTCCCGACGCCCGCCGTGCCGTGTGCGAACCCGTAGCTGCGCGTACCGGCGAGCTCGGAGTCGGTCGCCCGCGAGGTCGGCCAAATCCACTGCCCGTCACCGCGGTCGGCGGCGGCCAGTACGGCGTCCCCGCAGGCCAACGCGGCGTCGAGCAGGGCTTCGTCGCCCGTGAGGTGCCACAGGTGCAGATGTGCGGTACCGGCACCCGCGAGTCCGTGGGTGAAGTCCGGGCTGTGCCACCGCACCGGCAGCCGCCCCGCGAGTTCGACGGCCCGGTCGGCGGTCTTCGTGTCGCCGAGGAAGCGGGCGGCGTCGTAAAGGGCCCATGCCGTGCCGCTGCGGCCGAAGCACAGCCCCGGCAGGAGCCGGGGCACCGTGAAGAGGCGCTCGTCGATCCAGGCCGCCGCCGCGGCCACGGTGTCGTGCAGGGAGTCGCCGCCGTCGGCCCGCGCCGCCCGGGTGAGCGTGGCCAGGACGCCGCCGGCGCCGTTCCAGGTGTTGCACGGATCGGTCTGCGGGACGCGCCGTTCGGGGCGAGGCCACAGCGTGTCCCGGTACGGCGTCATACTGCGCCGCAGGTGCAGGAGACCGTCGGCGAGCAGGCGCTCGACGGCGGCCGCCCGGTACAGGGGCGCGGCGGCCGTGGGGGCGGGGCCCGCCTTCGCCTTGCCGGACGTGCCGGACGTTCCGGGTGCGCCGGACGCGCCGGGCGTGCCGGACGTTTTTGGTGCGCCGGGCGCGCCGCTCAGGCCGAGGAGGTACTCCTCGGCCTGCCCGAGCGTCCAGCGGTCCTCGGGGTCGCCCCGCACCAGCCCGGTGATCAGTTCGCCGAACGGTTCCAGCAGCGGGTGGGAGGGCGCGATCAGGGAGAACAGCCGTGCCGGATCCTCCCGGGGGCGCACGACATCGGGCCGGCCGGCCGCCCACCGCGGGTCGAGGTCCGTGACCAGGCAGAACAACGTCACGCCGAGGCTGAACCGGTCCGCGGCCGGTCCGGGCACCGGGACCGGCCGCGATGCGTCGGGCCCGCCCGCGGCCCGGGCTTCGGGCGCGGCGTACCCGACCGTGTAGGCCGGAATGCGCTCCTGGCCCGGCTCGGCCACGTACTCCGTGTCGATCAGGCGCACCTCTCCCCCGGGAGTGACCACGACGTTGTGCGGTTTGAAGTCGCAGACGACGAACCCGGCCTGATGGAGGGTCCGCAGCAGGACCACCAGCCCTCTCGCCATCGCCACCGCCTCGGGCCGGGTGAGGTTCGCCTGCCGGGCCCGTTCCGCCTGCCAGAGGTTCAACGGGGTTCCGGGCACCAGCTCCTCGGCGAGGAACAGGTCGCCCTGCTCGTCGAAGAGGTCCAGCACCGCCGGGGAGACCGCCAGCGGCGCCAACCGCTCCAGCACCCGCGCTTCGTTGCGGAGCCGGTCGCGTACATCGGTTCCGTCGAGCCGGGCGCCCACGTGGGCGCGGGCGTGCTTGACGACGACCTCCGAACCGGTGCGCTCGTCGACGGCCCGGTAGACGCCCCCCTTGTTCGCGTGGCGGATGGCACGCAGGACCCTGAACCGACCTCCCAGCAGTACGGACGCGGGCACCGCGGCCGTCCGGGCGGGCTCCTCCGGGAACGGGTACACCGCCCAGGGAGGGAGGACGAATCCGGGCTTCCGCTCGTCCTTGACCACGCTGCCGTCAGGGCCGGTCATGCGGTGCTCGAACACGCCGTCATCGGTGAGGAACCGCTCTCCGCTGAACTCGCCGTACCGGAAGTACACGAGGCTGCCCGGCCCGAGTTGCACGTCGGAGAGGATCCTCGGTCCCGGCAGGCCGGCCGTCGCCGCATCGAGCTCCGAGGCCAGCATCCGGAAGTGATCGTCGTCGCGCGGGTAGACCGTGATGAACTTGCCGCCGCTGCCGCGGTCGGACCAGATGCTCCCGAGCCGTGCGACGCGGGCGAGGTCGGTGGCGAACTTGAACGAAGCCCCGTGACGGACCAGGACCTCGGCCGAACGGGCCAGCACCACGGGCGCGGCCAGGGGCGTGGCCGACACGTGGAGCTTCCAGCCGTGTGCGCGCCGGACCGTTGCGGGCGGCCGTACGAAGCACCACGCATCGCCCGGCTGGAACGCCCAGCGCTGTCCGCCGCCGCGGTCGAGAACCGCGCGCGCCACGTCCAGCAGGAGCACGGCGTCGGCCGTCGGCGTAGCGGGTTCCGGGGATGGATGTGCGCCGCTCACCCTCCCATGGACGCACCGACCGGCCGGCCTGTCGAGCGGGGACGGACACCCGGAACGCATTCTTGCACTCAAAGTGCAAAGATTTCGTCAAGCGGCGCATCTGGGCGATTTGAGTGGGTATCTACTTCGTATCGAGTCGTGATGACCCGAGAAAACCGACGAGAAGGGCCGAGGAAATGACTGAGATCAACGCCCTGGAGCTGCTTCCGCAGGAGCAGGAGCAGGAGCAGTCGGAGAACGACTGCACCGCATGGTCCAGCTGTAGCTTCACGCTCGCGGCCGACGAATGACCGAAGTGCCGACCGACCGGCACCGGATCCATTCCCTGGAGGCACTGCGCGCCGGGTTCCCGCCCTCGGGGGCGAGAACCCGGCGTCGCGTACGTCGGGCCCGCCGTCAGCAGCTGCGGGCCCGGGCGGCGAAGACCCCGGCGCCGCCCGTCCAGTCGTGGGTCATGACGGAGGGTTGCACGCGCTCGCCGAGATAGTCGAGGCGTTGGCCGGGCGTGGGATCCGTATTGCCGGGCGGCGCCACGCTCTGGGCGCCGGTGGCGGCCAGCAGGTAGTGGCTGCGGCAGTACACGAGCGGATCACCGTTCAGCCAGGTGCCCGCCGAGTCGTTGAAGAGGACGAACCACGGCGCGATCGAGGTCTCGTACGCGGCGCGGGTGCTCAGCGACCGAGTGGCCGGCCAGGCCATCACCTCCGGCAACCTGCCCGCGGCGGCGCGGTCGCGAACGTGGCGGCCGTACTCCACGTCGGTCGGCACGTTGTCCTCGAAGACCTTGCCCTCGACGGTGCCCGGCCACACGTAGAACAGGAACTTGCCCCGCGCCTGGGCCAGGGTGGGCCAGGCCCCGGCCCGGGCGGCGGCGTCCACGTCGGAGTACGCGGAACCCGTCAGATCCACGGGCTTGAACACCCGGGAGGAACCGAGCCGATTCGCGATCAGCCGGTCCAGATCCTCCGGGGCCATGTCCGAGCGGCCGTAGAAGCCCCACTTCATCTCCAGCTTCACGTAGACCGGGTCGTGGCCGGGGTGCGCCTCGCTCCAGCGCCGCATGTCCGTGAGGCAGTCGGCGAGGTCGCCGTTCCTGACCTGCTTGCCGAAGATGTTCTTGCGCGTGCAGTTGCTGTCGCTGGAGACGGGGTTGCTGTGGCTGACGACCCACCCGGAGACCGGGTCGGTGTACACGTCGACCTCCAGGAGCCCCGACCCGGCGTCGAGCCCATCGGTCAGCCGCCCGTACGTGGCCTTCTCGTACGCGTTGTGATTGCCGGAGAGGGTGATCCGGTCGAGCTTCAGGTCCTCGGCTCCCGGAGTGGCGGCCGATGCCTGCTGTGCGCCGCATGCCATCCAGGCGGCGAGGAGTACGGCGAGGGCGGGTGAACTCCAGGGACGACGCTTGCTCGCTCTGGACGCGCGAAACGGCATGGTGACTCCAGTCGGTGGCCGCGCGGATGGGGGCGCGCCGGCCGCGTTGACGCTCGGCGGCCGATCAGCGGTGAGCACCGTAGCCCGGGACCCAGGGCGATCCAGCGGCGATTTCGAGCCATTCGGCCAAAGGGGCTCTCCGGTCGACCCGGGAGCCGCGAAGGCAAAGAATGCGCAAAGCGCATCGGGGTTCAGGAGCGACGCCGCCATGGCGCCGACCCGCCCCTCACGCGCCAACTGCCCTTCGGCGTAGGGATGCACCGGGCGCGCCACGGCGAGGGGTGACCGCCAGGCACGTGTGAGCCTTTCGCCGCGATGACCCGCGAGACGCCCGATTCGTTGGGGATTTATAACTGCATTTAAAGTGCAAATATAGGGACCGTCGACGGCCGCAGGCGCCGTCGACGGTCCCGGGCAGGTGAGCGTTCGAGTGGGGAGCCCATCTGCCGTTGCGCGGGAAGCGGTGCGTCGGTCGGGGGGCCGACGCACCGCGGGTGCGTCGAGCGGGCCGGCTAGTCGGCGGGGCGGGCCGCGTCGGTGGCGGCGAGAAGGGCGTGTACGGACGTCTCCATCGTCCGGGCGGCCGCCTCGACGCTCAGGCCGCTGCTGCGCCAGTGGTACCAGGCGCCCCAGGTTGTCACCGCGTCCAGCCCGTGGAGCACCTCGGTCCTGCGCTCGGCGGGCAGCCGGTCGAGCTCCTCGCGGAAGATGTCGGCCAGCCGGCCCCGGGCGAAGCCGATCCGGTCGCCGGGCTTCTCGATGCGCAGCAGGGTCAGCTGGGCGGGTGTGATCCACTCCAGGATCCGGGAGCGCTGTTCCGTGAGCGCCGCGACCCGTACGGCCCGTGGGCCGTCCGTCGGCAGGGGCCTGATCTGCTCGATCAGCTGCTCCAGCCGTCGCGCGATGGCGGTCTCCACCAGCTGGGACATGTCGGCGTAGTGGTGGAAGACCAGGCGGCGCGAGACGCCGGCGCGCTCGGCGACGCGGTCCGCGGGGAAGTGCGACTCGCCCTCGTCGAGCAGGGACAGCACCGCGTCCGCGATCTTCACGCGGGACTGGCGGCTGCGCTCGGCGCGACCGTCCGCGAGTCGCTCCTCCGGCTGCCCCGCCGACTGCTGCACGTTGACCCCTCCCGGTCTCACCGGTCGCCATTGTCGCAAACCCGGAGGGGGTTCCCGTCGATCCGTGCCGGTCGCCGGGGGAAGGGGAAGAGGACCGGCACGCGCCGCCGCCGGAACGAACGGGGTGAGGGGCGGCCCCGCTGGGCCGCCCCTCACGTGTTCCGTCCTGGCTTCAGGTGGTGGACGCGACGAACGTGGCGATCACGGATCCGTTCCCGCCGGAGTCGGGGTTGCTGATGACGGGGACGTTCTGGACGGTCTCGGTGTCACTGGAAGCCCAGCTTCCGCCACCGCCGCCGCCACCACCGGTGACGGCCTCGCCGCCACCGCCACCGCCGCCGCCACCACCCCAGCCGCCGCCACCGCCGCCACCGCCGCCGTAGTTGGTGGCGTTCACGCGCCACTCGCCCTCGCCGCCCTGGCCGGCGCTGCCGAAGGACAAGGAGGAGTTGTTCGTCCATGCCACACCGGCGTTGGGCCCCTTGGAGGTGTGGGTGGGCCCGCCGAGGCCGCCGATCCCGTCCTGGCCGTCGGTGCCCGCGTGACTGGACACACCCGAACCGCCGCGGCCGCCCGAGCCCCCGTCGCCGTTGCCGCCGCCGAAGCCGCCCTGGCCGGTGCGGGTGAGGGTACCGGTGGCGGCCCGGCCGTCCCGGCCCTGAGAACCGAGCGAGATGATCTGGCCCGACACGGCGGTGCCGCCGTTGCCGCCGTAACCGCCGTCGCCGTTGGCATTGCCCTCGCCGCCGCCGCCTCCGCCTGCGCCATCGGCCAGGAGGTTGGTGGTGGTGCAGGAGGCGTAGCCGGCGATGCAGGGCTGGTTGGTCGTCAGGTCAACGCCGGACACCAAGGTCGAGGAGCCGCCTCGGCCTCCCGCCGAGGTCCCGCCCAGCTGCCCCACGTAGTAGTAGAGCGTCGATCCGAACGTTCCCTGGAAGTCGGCGACGGAGGTCACCGTCTGCGCCCGTCCACCCTGTCCGCCGCTGCCTCCGGAGTAGAGGCCGCCACCGTTGTCACCCTGACGGCCCGCTCCGCCGAACGCTGTGAGCACCAAAGGAGTGGACGTCGTCAGCGTGGTCTGGGTGGACTGCTGGGCCGCGGCGAGCAGCGCCGTGGTGTTGTACTGGGAGACACCGTCGGGGAGCACGCAGGAGACCACACCGGTGTCGATCTCCGAGCAGGAGATGGTGGTGGTCGTGGCCGAAGCCGTGGGAGCGGACAGAGCCATGAGCGATGCCAGACAGAGGCTTGCGCCCAGCGTCTTGGCAACGCCGTGGGATGTGGACATGAGTTCCTTTCAGTGACGGAGGCGATCGCGTGTCAGCCGGACACGGTCGCCGCTGAAACCGGTCCCTGAGGGAGCATCAGGGAGCGCACTCCGCCACCGCGCTGAAGGTGGCGTTCTCCGTGTGCGTGTTGAGGACGGTCACCACCCAGGTGTTGGGTGTGGAAGCCCTGGAGCTCATCAGCACGTGCACCGGCCGGCTCATCAGGTACGAGCCGCCCACCAGAACGCTTCCGTCGTCGCAGGTGGCGTACGCGGTTCCCTCCTTGCCCGGAACCACAGTGATCGGGTCTCCGATGACCTCCGAGGTGACGGTGGGCCCTGCAGGTCCGCTGGGGCCGGGGGAACCCGAGGGTCCGGCGGGTCCGCTCGGTCCGGGGGAACCCGAGGGTCCGGGGGGCCCGCTGGGTCCGGTCGAACCCGAGGGGCCGGGCGGCCCGCTGGGTCCGGGGGAACCGGAGGCTCCAGGGGGCCCCGAGGGGCCGGGGGAGCCGGACGGTCCGGGCGGCCCCGAGGATCCGGGAGGTCCTGAGGGTCCGGCAGGTCCTGAGGGTCCGGGGGAACCGGAGGCTCCGGGAGGCCCGCTGGGTCCTGGGGGTCCGGTAGGTCCAGGGGGTCCGGTAGGTCCAGGGGGACCCGACGTGCCCGGCTTGGGGCGTCCGTCGTGCTTGCCGTGTTCGTCGCGTCCGTCGTGTTCGTCGCGCGGGGGACGGCCGGGGCCGTCCAGCCACGGAGGCCCGACCGGCCCGCAATCCATGAATGGAGGACAGAAGCCGTTCGGCTCCGGATCCTCGGCGACGACACGGGTCTGGGCTGCTGCGGTGGGTGACGCGGCAGCGGTCACCGTGTAGGCGAGGGCGCTCATGATCAGGGCCAGGGAGCTGAATGCCCCTCCGGCGAGCCAGAGCCGGCGCCGGGGCAGCGGCCCGAGGCCGCGGCCACGCTTCGTCCCAGCTTCAGGGGACATCTGAGTTCCTGCTTTCTGCGGTGGTGCCTGTTCCGGGAGGGGAGGGCCGCGGAATCCGGTACGCACGAGCCGTCTTCGCCATCGCGTCACGGCGCAGCACGGCGCGCCGGCCGGTGACCGCCGGCCAGGTGAGGGTCCGTACCGGGGCGGATCCCAGGAACGAGCCGTGGCGCGCACGCACGCGCCACGGCTCGAACACACCGCCCAGGGCGGTGTGCATGCGGAGAACCAGCGTCAGCCCTGCGGCTTGTGACCAGGCTTCGGCTTGGGGCTGGGCTTGTGCGGCGGCTCGTGATTCGGCGGTTCTTGGTCCGGGCGCTCGTGATCCGGGCGCTCGTGATCCGCCGGTTCTTGATCCGCCGGTTCTTGATCCGGACGCTCGTGGTTCGGCGGTTCGTGCTGGGGAGGTTTGTGGCCCGAGGACCCTTCGCCGGCGGCGATCGACACCCGGACCGACTGCCACAGCTGGGAGGCGTGCCCCGCGAGTTGGAAGTGGTAGTCACCGGGTCGGACACGGTCGATTCCGGGATAGTCGGGGATCCAGACATCCCCCGACACGGAGCCGTCGGCCCCGGCGAGGAAGATGCCGAGCACCACGATCCGCCGGTCGTTGTCCGTGTTGTCCTCGTCCAGGGTGAGCCTGGAGGTGGGCTCGGGCCCTCGGCGGACCGAGATCGGGGCTGCGGGAATCAGGCGGACGTACACTTCTTCGCCCGGCAGGTAGCCGGTCCCGGAGAACGAGACCGTGTCTCCGACGGTGAGATCGGTGCTGCTCACCGAGACGGTGGGGATGACCGTGGCGTGTGCCGCAACCGGTACGGCAGCGAACGCGGGAGTGGCGGCCAAGGTCCCGGCGGCGGCCGTCAGGGCGACGAGCCATCGCGAATATCTGGGCATCGTGTTCGGATCTCCTTCGCAGGCGGGACGGGATCGACCCAAATCCAGCAAGGCAATCCGTTGACCGGCGGAAATCCTATAAAACGGGGGGCATCCCCAGTTGGGCGAATAGGCCTATAGAAATAGTCAATTAGAGGCAAGGGAGAGGCCGCCGGATGCGTCGGCGCGGCGCGAGCCAACCCGTTTCGCTTTAGTGAGTGGGCAGAGTGGCACCTTTCCGAAGGGAAGCTTCATGTCCTATCCACGTGGCCGGGCGAGAATGCTGGGTGTGGGCGCATGCCTGACCTCGATTCTGGCTCTCGCTGCTCCGGGCGCATCGGCGACCACCACCACCGTGTCCTGCGCCGAGATCGAGAGCGGGACCGTCTCCTGCCTCCTGCCCGACGGCGCCTCGCAGTACTCCCTGTCCCAGCTGTTGGCCGACGCCCAGGCGCAGACCACCGTCTCGCTGACCACGTCGACGCCGATGGTCGTCACGGCATTCGGTGGAGCCGGAAGGTACGGGAGCAACGGCGGCGGCCTCTACCGCGGCGGTAACGGCGGTTACGGCGGCAAGGCCCAGACGGTCAGCACGATCGCCGACTTCCAAAGCACTTTCGGCGGGAACCTCTACTACTACGACGGCAAGCTGGGGGCCACGTCCTCGGGCGGCCGCGGGGGTGCGTCGACCCTGGTCTCCGGAGTGGACCTGGCGCAGCAGACCCCCTGCATCGCCGGTTACGGCAGCTGCACCACCGCGAACCTGCTCCTGGATGCCGGCGGAGGAGGCGGTGGCGGCGAGGCGAATGCCGACGGAGACGGAGGCATGGGCGGCAACGGCGGCACCGCGGTCTCGGGCCAGATCATCAGTGCGGGGGCCGGCGGCCAGTCCGGGCGCAGCACGACGGGCACGGTCCGGACCGCCCAGGGTGGCGGCGGCGGGCTGAACGGGGTGGGCGGATCGGGCGGCCGCGCCGGTGGCGGGGTGGACAGCGTCCGCGGAACCGACGGCCAGGACGGCGTCGGAGGGCTCGGAGGGCCGACGCACACGAGCAAGGGCCCGAACGCCGGAGCGACGTGGACCAACAACGACTCCCTGGCCTTCGGCAGTGCCGGGCAGGGCGGTGAGGGCGAGTTCCGGACCAACGGCACCAACTACGGCAGTGGTGGCGGCGGTGGCGGCGGC